>CAZMFD010000074.1:0-10632 GCA_964565445.1 uncultured Geobacteraceae bacterium | reverse complement strand
GCGTGCCCCAGAAAGCCCAACCACAAGCCCCGTCCGGTTGGGGCGAATCACCGGCGCAGCCACCGAAAAAGATTGCCGCCAAACAACCGATTGCTCTGGATGATGATGAGTTTGGAAAATATTGATCAATAAAGCACACAGACATTAATACACAGATTAAAACAGGCAGGTCTTATTCCTGAATATGAAAGATCTGCCTGATTTTCAAGTTTATTTCAAAAGGAGGTGTAGCTTTTATGGCAGCAAAAAACATGTGGGGTGACATTAATGATATGACCGATATCCGCACCCCTCACGAAATCATTGAAGAACAGGGGCAGGTTCTGTCTGAGATGACCAAGGGAACTCTGGAATTGAAAATTGAACGGAAGCAGAGCAGCACTGTGTTTAATTACGATGTGTTTATCTCGCTACCGGTGATGAATTATAAGCAGCGAATTTTGCGCTTGATGCATGACATCAAACTCTATCCCGCAAATCTCTACGACGAGCAGGGAACCAATGAGTTTCGTTGTAAAAACCAGGAGGATTTTGAAGAAAGTCTGGGGTCTATCCTGTCTGCAAATGAAACCAAGGTGATTATCAGTGGTTTGATGGCACAGGCACGCCTGAATGGTAGTGATGTTTTGGTTTGATCGCAAACTATATAGCTGATGGTAACCAATCTTCCGTTGCTACACATGTTCCACAGAGGAGTGGGAAGGTGGGGTAGGTTAGAATTTCAAGTCCCTTATTCCGCCGGGACGCACTTTTCTATCACATGAATTGTTCAGGAAGATCAGTGCTCATCAGCGATATCTCGATAAAATCGTAACTAAGGATGGTGAAGCTGTGCACAGCGACTAGATAGAGAGGATTTATGGCTTCTGAAAAAATCCGCGTCCTGATTGTTGAGGACGAACAATCACATGCCAACGCGATCAAACGCAATCTGCTCGCCCATAGTTCCCAGATTGACATTGTTGTCACGGACTGCCTGCTGGAATGTGCCAAGGAAGTTAAGGCCTGTTGCCCCGATCTGCTGCTGCTCGATCTGAACCTGCCTGATGGTATGGCCATTGATTATCTCACCAAAGATAAACAAGATCGCCCTTATCCGGTATTGATCATGACCGCCCAGGGTAATGAAGCATTGGCCGTGGCGGCGTTAAAGGCGGGGGCTCTTGATTACATTGTCAAAAGTCCGGAGTCGTTTGTCGATATGCCGCGGATTGTTGAACGATCCCTGCGTGAATGGCGCGTTCAACAGGAGCATCAAAAAGCGCTGGTCGCATTACGGGATAGCGAACTGCGCTTTCGTACTTTGTTGCAGGATATCGGCTCGGTGGCGGTTCAGGGGTACCGGGCCGATGGTACTGTCTTTTACTGGAACCGTGCCTCTGAAGTATTGTACGGGTATTCGGCTGAAGAGACGCTAGGAAGGCATCTGTGTGATCTGATTATTCCGCACACCATGCACCAGGAGGTGCGTGCGGCAATCTCAGCGATGGCAGACACAGGTCAACCGATTCCACCCGCAGAGATGGCTCTGTGCCATAAAGACGGAACCGAGGTGTTTGTTTATACCAGTCATGCCGTCAATTGCCTGCCTGGGCAAGCGCCGGAAATTTATTGTATCGATATTGATATCAACGAACGCAAACGTAATGAAATAATGTTGCGTAAGTTAAGCCTGGCGATGGAGCAGAACCCGGCGTCTGTCGTGATCACCAATCTTGAAGGGGCTATTGAGTACGTTAACCCGAAATTTACCGAGGTTACTGGTTATAGTCCTGATGATGTGATTGGTTCCAACCCGCGTATTCTGCAATCAGGTGACAAGACGCCGGAAGAATATCGGCAACTCTGGTCGCATCTGTTGGCGGGTGATCAATGGCAGGGGGAGTTTCTCAATAAACACAAATCCGGGCGACTGTTCTGGGAACGGGCCTTGATTTCCCCGCTACGCGACGATCAGGGCCAGATCACGCATTATGTTGGCGTCAAGGAAGATATTACCACCCAGAAAACCTATGAGAAAGAGCTTGAATATCAAGCAACCCACGACGCCCTGACCGGCCTGGCCAACCGCGCCCTGCTGAAAGATCGTCTGGGCCAGGCGATCAATTATGCCCAACGTTCCAAGCGCATCGTGGCGGTTGCCCTGCTTGATCTTGATCGTTTCAAGGTGATTAATGATACCCTCGGGCATGCCGCAGGTGACACCCTGTTATGTCAGATTGCCGACCGACTCAAAGCGACTGTGCGTGAAACCGATACGGTGGCCCGTTTCGGTGGTGATGAATTTATGGTGTTGTTCACAGAAGTGGCCGTTGTCGCAGATCTGGATCGGGTTGTGCAGAAAATACTGCAGGTCTTCACAGACCCTTATCAGATTGATCAACGCCATCTCATGTTGTCGGCAAGCATTGGCGTCAGTTCCTGTCCACAACACAGTTCCGACCCTGACCACCTGATCCGTTATGCTGATATCGCTATGTATCAGGCCAAAAAATCCGCGCGGACCTTTTCGTTTTACCAGGGCGAGCTGAATCCATACGATCTTGATACCCTGGATCTGGAGCATGATCTTCATGGTGCATTGGAACGCCGGGAGTTTTGTCTCCATTATCAGCCCAAAATTGATCTGGAGACCGGTACCATCAGTGGCTGTGAAGGCCTTCTGCGCTGGCAACATCCGGCGTTGGGGATGGTATCACCGGGGCAGTTTATCCCTTTGGCTGAAGAGATCGGTCTGATCGTGCCCATCGGGGCCTGGGTAATTGAGGAGGCCTGTCGCCAGGGTTTGGCCTGGCAGAAGGCCGGATTGCCACCGGTCCGTATAGCCGTCAATCTTTCCGCCCGGCAGTTTTGCCAGGGAGATCTGGCCTCTACCGTTAATACTATTCTCTGTCAGTCGGGGCTCGATCCTGACTTTCTTGAGCTGGAGTTAACCGAAAGTATGGTGATGGACGACCCACATGGAGCGGAGCAGACTCTTATTTCATTAAAAAACCTGGGCGTTTCTTTGAGCCTGGATGATTTTGGAACCGGCTATTCGAGCCTGAACTATTTAAGTCGTTTTCCGGTCGATCACTTGAAAATTGATCAGAGTTTTACACGCGATATCGGAACTTCAGATGCCCGCACCGCAGTTGTCTCAAGTATTATCAATATAGCCCACAACCTGCAGCTGACCGCCATCGCCGAGGGGGTAGAAACCCATGAGCAGCTGGCGTTTCTCATGGCGAATGACTGCGATGCCGTACAGGGATACCTGTTCAGTAAACCGCTACCGGCAGAGGATTTTGCCACCTTATTAAAACAGGAGAAATGCTGGACGACCGGAGCTTAGTATGACCTCTACCTGTAATCTCATCGCCACATTGTTTGAATGTCATTCTCAGCCGTTGTCTGCCTGAGGTTTTTTTTATGTCGGTATATCGTTTTTCTGTTCATAAAAATTTTATTGGTCTGAAACCGTTTTGTTTTGCCATTGCTGCGCTGTTGCTCCAGGTGCTTTTTGCAGCAACCCTCATGGCTAAAGAGCCGATTACTTCCGCCGCCGAAATGGATTACCCCCCATTCAGCATTGTTACTGATGATGGCCAGGTTGATGGTTTTTCGGTGGAATTGCTGCGCGCTGCCCTAGGCGCTATGGGGCGTGATGTTACCTTTCGCACCGGAACCTGGCCGGAGGTCAGGACGATGCTGGAAACCGGAGAGATTCAAGCGCTGCCGTTGGTCGGGCGTACCCCGGAGCGGGAAGCCCTGTTCGATTTTACCTTTCCCTATATGTCCCTGCACGGCGCCATTGTTGTTCGCGCTGATACTGAGGGTATCCATAGCCTGGAAGATCTGCGTGGACGCAGGGTTGCAGTGATGAAGGGGGATAACGCCGAGGAATTTTTGCGGCGCAAAGATCGCGGTATTGATCTTTATACTACCGACACCTTTGAGCGCGCACTGCAGGACCTGCAAGCCGGGAACTATGATGCTGTTGTCATCCAGCGTCTGGTAGCGCTACGCTTGATACAGGAGGCCGGGCTCGACACCCTGCGAGTGATTGATCGGCCCATTGATGATTTTCGCCAGGATTTCAGCTTTGCCGTTAAAGACGGTGATCGCGAAACCCTGGCATTATTAAATGAAGGGTTGGCCCTGGTCATGGCCGACGGCACTTACCAGCGTTTGCACGCCAAATGGTTTGCGGCATTGCAGTTGCCGGCTAAAAAGCGTCTGATTGTTGGCGGTGATATGAATTTTCCTCCCTACGAATACCTCAATAACCGAGGCGTTCCAACGGGTTTTATTACCGAATTGACCCGTGCTATCGCTCAAGAAACCGGTCTTGATATCGACATACGTCTGGGTCCGTGGGATCAGACTATCGAGCAACTAGCCGTCGGCGAGATCGATATTATCCAGGGAATTTTCTATTCACCTGAGCGCAGCCTGGAGTTTGATTTTGGTCCAACCCATCTGACGTCGCACTATGTCAGCGCTGTTCGTCAGGGACAATTCTCTGCTCCCGAGTCCTATGCGGAATTGGCCGGATTGCGACTGGTTGTCCAGCGTGGCGATGTGATTATTGAGGAGCTGCAGGCGCGGGGATTCACCCCCCAACTTGTCCTGGTGGATACCCAGGAGGAGGCCCTGCGGCAAGTGCTTGAGGGTCTCCAGGATTGTGCTCTGGTCACTCGCCTGCCCGCGCTGGTGCTGATCGAGAAGAATAACTGGAGTGGCTTGCAACTGGGGCACGAGAGCCTGCTGGAGCGTAATTATACCTTTGCCGTCAAAAAAGGGCATCAGGCATTGCTGGCAAAGCTCAGTGAAGGCCTGCAGCTACTGCAGGCCAATGGTGAATATCGCCGTATCCACGATAAATGGTTAGGTCTTTATCAGCAACCCCATTCCTTGTGGGTTGCCTTGCGCTATTCTGCCATCATCCTGATTCCATTGTTGCTGGCGTTAATTGTGATCTTTTTTTGGTCCTGGACCTTGCGGCGGCAGGTTGGCTATCAGACCCGTCGGATACGCGAAGATCAGCTGCAGCTGCAGGCCATCACTGATACCGCCCAGGACGCCATTCTGATGATGAATCCTGATGGGGACGTGGCTTTTTCCAATCCTGCCATCCGCAAGATTTTCGGCTATGCGCCGGAAGAGATACTTGGTCGTGATATGCATTCTTTTTTTCGTTTTGAGGACCTTCTGGAAAAAAATCAGGACGCAATAACCATCGCCAGGCAGCAAACAACGGCCAGTGGTGTTTCGCCAATCTTTGAATTAACAACACGGCACAAGGATGGTCATGTAATCGATGTCGAGCTGTCTCTTGGCCAGGTCCTGTTAAAAGAAGGAAAGTTTGAGGTTGGCGTCATCCGCGATATCACTGAACGCAAGAAAGCTCAAGTGGCGTTGCAGCAAAAAAATCAGGAGATGGAGCAGTTTGTTTATAGCGTTTCCCATGATCTGAAAAGCCCGCTGGTGACCATGAAAACCTTTGCCGGCATGCTCCGGCAAGACCTGTTGAATGCTGATCAGCCACAAATTGACGAAGATCTGGATTATATCGATAAGGCTACAGACAAGATGAAACAACTCCTTGATGCCTTGCTCCAGTATTCACGCATCGGGAGGATCGAGGCGCCTGCTCAAACCCTGTCCGTCAGCCGACTGGTTGATGACTGCTTAAGCGCTCTGGCAGGTGTCCTGCAGAATCATGAGGTTCAGGTGTCAACCAACAACCTGACTCAGCAGTTGCACGGAAATGCTCTCTATTTCGAAGGGATCTGGCAGAATCTGATCGAAAATGCGGTTAAATACCGGGGGAGCCAGGTGCAACCCCTTATTGAAATCGGGGCCAGACACCAAGGGCAAGAAGTGGTTTTTTATGTCCGTGACAATGGTATCGGCATTGCCCCCGAACATGGCGAACGCATCTTCAATCTGTTCTCTCAACTCCACGCAGGCAGTGAAGGGAGTGGTCTGGGACTGGCGCTGGTGAAAAAAATCATCTCAATCTATGAGGGCCGGATCTGGGTTGAATCGGCTGGGGAAGACAGGGGTAGCTGCTTTATGTTTACCCTGCCGGGGGCGTTGATCATTACGGAAAAGACAGACGGGTAATTGAGAAAAGCAAGACCATATTGCCTGAAGAGGATGAATCATGCTTGACAGTGATAAACAACGATTAAAAGGGACAAAATCTTTTTAGTTATAGCGTAGACATTAGGCATTTTTTATGGGAAAATCGAAAGACTACGACAGTTACAAACTTGGTAACACAGATACAGTATCGAGCTGCAGACAACAAAATCCTACCTGCTGGTATTCTTCTCGAGAAGATCTGTTTTATTCTGAACAGTCAAGTGCTGCCAACAATTGCGTACGGAAGGGATGAAGAAGAGTCTTCCCAGCCGCACTGGAGAGCCAACGTCATGAAGCCAGAAGGTGAACAGAATCACAACGCTGCCGGCAAAACCAGCACGGATGCAACGATCGATGTGACTGCGGAGCACTCCGCCCCTGGCGTTGATGCTCAGCCTGAGCCCGAAACTGCCGACGACAGTTTTCCGATTGTCGGCATTGGTGCTTCAGCCGGCGGTCTCGAGGCGATTGAGGCTTTTTTCGAGGCAATGCCGGTAGATAGTGGCATTGCTTTTGTCGTCGTGCAACATCTGTCGCCCGACTACAAGAGCCTGATGGTCGAGCTCCTCTCACGCAAGACCGCTATCCCGGTTCAGCGTGCCGAAGATGGCATGCTGGTGCAAGCGGATCACATCTACCTGATCCCCCCGAAAAAGACCCTGACGATCTTTCATCGGCAACTATTGCTTGAGGACAAAAAGCCACGCGAAAGTAACAGCCTCCCGGTTGATATTTTTCTCCGTTCGCTGGCCGATGATCAGGGCGAGCGTGCGGTTGCGGTGATCCTCTCGGGAACGGGGAGTGACGGAACACGCGGTGTCCGCGCGATCAAGGAGGGTGGCGGACTGATTATGATCCAGGACGAGGGCAGCGCTAAATTTGACGGGATGCCTCGAGCCGCTGCATCGACCGGTCTGGCCGACTTCATCCTGCCGCCACAGGAGATGCCGTCGCAACTGTTGGCCTGTCTGCGTCATCCCTATACAGCACGTCAGGAACGCCAACGAGAGGCTCTTGTTGAAGAAACCGGAATGACGCGACTTTTCTCACTGCTGCGCGCCAAGACCAAGGTCGACTTTACCTACTATAAGCCCAGTACCATCACCCGTCGGGTCGAGCGCCGTATCGCCGTCACTCAGTCTGATGATCTCGACGCCTATGTCCGCTATGCCGGGCAAACACCGGCTGAGGTAACCGCGCTCTACCGCGAGCTGCTCATCGGTGTTACCAATTTCTTTCGTGACCCCGGGGTCTGGAGCACCTTGCGCGAACAGGTTCTGCCCCGATTGTTCACTCAAAGCAGCAAAAGCGAATTGCGCTTCTGGGTGGCAGGATGTTCTACCGGCGAGGAAGCCTATACGCTGGCAATTATCTGCCACGAGGTTCTTGAGGCAACCGGATTGGCGCGTGATATCAAGATATTTGCTACCGACATCGACCGGGATGCCATCACCAAAGCCGGCATCGGCTTGTATCCCGAGAGCATTACCGCCGATTTGACACCGACTCTGCTGACCAAATATTTTCACCGCCGAGACGATAACTATCAGGTGAGCCGCAGCCTGCGCGAGATGGTGGTTTTTGCGCAGCACAATCTGGTCAAAGACCCACCTTTTCCGCGCATCGATATGGTCAGTTGTCGCAATCTGCTGATTTATCTGCAGAGTAACCTGCAGCGCCGGGCGCTCGAAATGTTTGCATTCTCACTGCGTTCCGGAGGGATCCTGCTGCAGGGAAGCAGTGAGACTGTTGGCGATATGGATGGTTACTTCGAAGCGATTGATCGCAAGGCTTGTATCTTTCAGTCCCTCGGCAAGGCTCCTGAGCGTTCTGCTGTAGATAACTTGCAGTTGCCCGTCCATGAGAAGGCAACAGGGTCGCCTGTCGCTACGAGCTTCGGAGGTGGCCGCCGCTCAACTGCACGTGGGCATGATCGTCTGGTTGAACGTTTGTTCACTTCCTTGTCAGAGCTGTATGTTCCCCTGGCGGTCATTGTCGATGAAAACCTTGAAATGCTTCATACGCTAGGTGATCCCCACGGCATTTTCAGGTTGCCTGCCGGCCGTGTTGTTTACGACATCTCGAAAATGGTCGAGCGCGAACTGGCAATCCCCCTCGCCACCGGGATCCAGAAGGTGCTGCGCTCGGGTGAGGAATTGACCTATTCCAATGTCAGATTACACAATGGCGAAAAGACACGTAACATGCGCCTGCGCATGCGGCCTCTGCCCGGCAAAAAAAATGAAGACGACCTGGTGGTCGTATTTTTCGAGGATATCGAAGAAAAAAAGACCAATAATAACGCTGTCGCTCATGAGTACGATTTAAATGCCGAGACGGTACAGCGCCTCCAGGACTTAGAACAGGATCTCCAGTTCACCCGCGAAAATCTTCAGGCGACCATCGAGGAACTAGAGACCTCGAACGAAGAACTGCAGGCCACCAACGAGGAACTGCTCTCAAGCAATGAAGAGCTCCAGAGCACCAACGAGGAGTTGCAGAGCACCAACGAGGAGCTTTATACCGTTAACTCGGAGTACCAGAACAAAATTATCCAGCTGACCGAAGCACGCAATGATGTTGAGAATCTGCTCGCAAGTTCACGGATCGGCACACTGATTCTCGACGAGGATATGCAGATTCGTCACTACTCTCCGCATACCACCGAAGTATTTAATCTGGTTGAAAGTGATATTGGCCGACCGCTGCAGCACTTGTCACACAGTCTGGAAAATTTCGATGCCGTAGAAATGGCCCGACAATCACTGCGGCAGGACCGGACGATCGAGCATGAGACCTGTGACAAAAGTGGCCACTGGTATATCGTACGTGTCATGCCCTACCGGATCGGAACTCAGGTCGTAGCGGGCGTTGTTGTTACCATGGTCGACATTACCAACCAAAAAAGGGTGTTAGAAAAGCTGCAAAAAAAAGAGCATGACTTAAGGGAGTCTCAGCGGATTGCCCAGGTTGGCAGTTGGCGCCTGGATGTGGCAACCAATCAGGTAGTTTGGACGGAAGAGCTCTATCGGATGTATGGACTCGATCCGGCGCTGCCGCCTCCCCCGTATACCGAGCACATGAAGCTGTTTACCCCTGAAAGCTGGGAGCGGCTGTCCACGGCTCTCACCCATACCAGAGAGACAGGAAATCCTTACACCCTTGAGTTGGAAACCGTCAGAAAAGACGGCACTAACGGCTGGATGTGGGTGCAGGGTGAAGCCGTTGTAGATGCGGCAGGAAATATAGTTGAACTGCTGGGCGCGGCTCAGGACATCACTGAACGCAAGCAAACCGAAGGAACCCTCATCAAATTAAGACGCGCGGTTGAGCAGAGCGTCACCACAATTGTTATCACCGATGTGGACGGAAATATAGAGTATGCCAATCCGCAGTTTGAAAAAATTACCGGCTACAACGTTGAAGAGGCTCTCGGGCAGAACCCTCGTATCCTGAAATCAGACAATCTAAAACCGCACGGCTATAAAGAGCTCTGGGAAACAATTATGGCCGGAAAAGAATGGCGGGGAGAATTCCACAACCAGCGCAAAGACGGATCCACTTATTGGGAATACGCCACCATCTCACCCATCCGGGACACAACCGAAAAAATAACCCACTTTCTTGCCGTAAAAGAGGATATCACCGAACGTATTGATCATGAGACAGAACTCAAGCGCATTGAGACCCAGCAACGCCTTCAGCGCGAACTGCTGGACGCGGCTGAAAAGGCTGCGCACATGGGCAGCTGGTCATGTGAACTGGGGACTGACAGCATGGTGTTGTCCGATAACCTTTATCGGCTCCTGTCCCGCGATCCGGAAACGGGTCCCTTGAGCTTTTCGGAATACCTCAGCTTATTTGTCCCCGAGTCGATGGAGCAACTCCAACAAGCGGTGCAGGATGCCAGAGCCAATGGTCAATGTCACGAGCTCAGGCTTAATGCCGTGTGCAGCGATGGTTCGACCCTGGCGTGTAAGGTCAGCATCAAGACCGAGGTCGACAAAGACGGTACGATCACCCAACTTTATGGATCGTTGCAGGAAATCCAGTCATGTGCATAAAAAAGGCAAACGTAACTGAAAATCTGCGGGCGCGGGCGGAGGCTCTGCTGACCCAGGCGTCGGAAAGTTTTCTGCCGGCAGATATCGAAGGCATCAACAAGCTGCACCACGAACTTGCGGTCCATCAGGCAGAACTCGAACTGCAGAATGAGGAATTGCGTAATACCCAATTATCTCTGCAACAGGTGCGCGATCTTCATGTCCAACTTTACGAACATGCCCCGGTGGGATATGTCCTTTTGGATTCAGCCGGTATTATCCGTCGTACCAACGCCACCTGGCGGGCGATGCTGAAGCAGCCGGACGACGATTTTTGCGGGACCCCCTTTGCGAAAAACTTGCTGGAAGAGGATGCACGGATCTTTCTGTCGCGATATCGTTCCCTGTTTCACAATCCTGCCGACAAGCAAATCGAATTGCGGATCAAGCGTCATAA
>CAZMFD010000073.1:0-10755 GCA_964565445.1 uncultured Geobacteraceae bacterium | reverse complement strand
TTGTTTAATGGATTGAATTAGTTGACACAATGACATTAAATCGTGTTATCTACAAATAGCTTCTCTTGCTGTCAGCTGACAATCCCTACAAACAAAGATTAACAGATTATCATAGTAGATGCTGTGGATACAGGCATGACGTATAACTAAAGGGGGTTTTCAATGTGTCCAGACAAAGTAACAACAATCCAACGTCTGCTGCTTGTCGATGATCATCCCATCGTCGCCCAGGGCTTGAAGCTTTTTCTTGATCGGCATCCCGATATTGAAATGATTGGAGCTGCGGAGGATGGGCGCAAGGGACTGGAAATCCTGCGCACAAAAAATCCGGATATTGTCCTGCTTGACTTAGCCATGCCCGGCCTTGACGGCATTGAATCCATCCGCCTGTATCTCAACGAACGGCCGGAAGTAAAAATTATCGTATTTACCGGCATCGACAATGATGTTCATGTCTACCAGGCACTTGAAGCCGGTGCCTGTGGTTATATCCTCAAAGGTGGCTCGATGGCCAAGGTACTTGAGGCCATCCGTGAAGTAGGCCGTGGGGGGTACTGGCTGAGTCCCGAGCTGAATCACTGCATCATCAAATCATTCGTCAAAGGCATTCAACAGGATCCGGATGTTCTTGAAGACTTCAGATCGCTCACAAAGCGCGAGCAACAGGTCTTTCGACTTTTAGCCGGAGGAAAATCAACCGCTGAAGTGGCTGACACCCTCTGTATCAGCCCTAAAACAGTGGCAAAACACCGGGTCGCTGTCAAAAGCAAACTCAATCTCAATAATGTTGCGGACATGGCTAATTACGCCATGTCAATCGGCTTGATTCACCCCCAGGCGGCAAAACTCTCATAACCACAGTAGACTATTGTCCTGCTGGTCATGATCATGAGCTTGTTTGCCTGGAATGGTTAACCACGACATTTTGTGGACTGCCTGCCATAAAACCAGTCATGTTATCGACACTCGTATCCAGAATCCGCTGAACAGCCTCGCGGGTATTAAAGGCACTGTGGGGTGTGATATAGACATTGTTCAGGCGCAACAGAACATGATCGACGAGTAGTGTCCGCTGATCATGTTCTTCCTGGTACAAGGTTCGCACCAGTTCCGCCTCCTCCCGGATAGTCGGTTCTTCCGGTAGCACATCAAGGCCCGCCGCCCGCAAACGGCCTTCGGTCAGAGCCTGCAGAAGAGCGTCAACATCAACAATGGCCCCGCGGGATGTGTTGATCAGTATTGCCCCCTCCCGCATGCGCGAAAACTGCTCCGTGGAGATCATATGCCGGGTCTGTTTATTGGCCGGCACATGGACAGTGACGATATCCGAATTTTCCAGCAGTTCCTCCAAGCCGACATAACTGAACCCTGCCTGCTCTGCGGCATCCTGATCGGGATTAACATCAAATGCCAGCACCCTCATACCGAACCCCTTGGCGATGGCAATGACGCACTGGCCGATGTCGCCGGTTCCGATGACCCCCAGCGTTTTATTCCGCAGGTCAAACCCTTGCAAGCCGGACATTGAAAAATCGCCACGCCGGGTGCGGTCAAGCGCCTCGCGCAAGTTGTGACTGATGGTCAGAAGCAACCCGAAAACATGTTCGGCAACCGTGTTTTTACCGTAGCTGGGAACATTGCAGACGGTTATGTCATGTTCGCTGCAATAGTCGCTGTCGATATGATCAAACCCGGTGGAGCGCGTCGCGATGAGTTTCAACTCAGAAAAAGGTTCCAGATCCTGAGCTTGCAGTGATGAATAAATAAAGGGACAGATGACCTCAACATCACTATATTTATCTGCCAGATCTTTATTTAATGGCTCATCAGTAAATATAACCTCATGGTGCTCCATGAACTGCTGAAAGCTCTGTTTTTCCCAGTCTTCAACTTCAGTAACAAGAATTTTCATATCAGGCTCCCATATTTTTTACCGTTCGGTACCTTTATATTATCTCTATTTACTGCACCCGATCCTGGAGGACCTGAGATGGCAAACAATTCCCGATATTCCAGATAAGCTCAACCTGTCCCATGGCTATGGCCTCGGTCCGCTCATCGAATGGTGGAATTTCACAACGGCCCAACGGTCAGTTCGTCAATTTGCGTCGATATCTCGGACGCTTCTTTTCATGCCGGTTTTTCCTGCCGGGCAGACTGGGAGGCATCACGTACCATCTGGGCCGCATAAGCCCATTCATTATCGTACCAGGCCATGACCTTGACCAGGTCGCCGGCGACGACCTTGGTCATCTCCAGATCAACTACAGCAGCTCGCGGATCCTGGAGAATATCAGCAGACACCAGCGGATCCCGGGTGACACCCAAAATTCCGGCATAACGATCAGCGCCGGCTTCTTCGATAAATATTTGATTTATTTCATCCACGCTTACCTCGCGTTCGGTGACGAATGTTATATCGGCTATAGATCCGCATGGAATCGGGGCCCGGATCGCCGTGCCGTCAAAACGGCCGGCATACTCCGGCAGAACCCGGGTGGTTGCTTGTGCAGCACCGGTATTTGTCGGTACCAGGTTGGCAGCCCCGGCTCGCCCACGACGCAACGATTTGTGCGGCCCATCGACAATATTTTGTGAGGTCGTATAGGCATGCACAGTGGTCATGATGGCCTTACTGACGCCGATACGCCGTTCCATAATTTCGCAAACCGGTGTAATGCAGTTCGTTGTGCAACTGGCGCATGAATAGATCTGCTCACGATCCGAAGAACTGCTGCCGTGAACAACCGTCTGGGTCAGATCATCTTTCGCCGGTGCCGACAAGATCACCCGCTGAGCACCGGCAGCAATATGCTTGTGCAAATCATCGCTGGTAAGAAAGACCCCTGTGCACTCGAACACAGTCTCTACGCCGAGCTTACCCCAAGGCAAATTGCTCGGGTCCTGCTCAGAGAAAACGGCGATACTCAGTTCATCGATCTGTAACACCCCGTCGCCGGCCCGGATTTTCTGTTCACTACGGCCATAGACAGTGTCATAGGACAACAGATATACCAGGTCATTAAGTGAGGTGAGATCATTGATGGCAACTATTTTAAATTCTGGATTCTGCAGCAGAATTTTCAACGTGGCGCGGCCAATACGTCCCAAGCCGTTGATTGCTACTTTAATCATAGTTTTATCCTTCCGGTAAGTAATGCAGACATCAACCTGATGCTTTTTGCAAAAACATTAGCTACGTTGGCTAAACAACAAGCGCCAAATACCAGTAAGATGCGCCATTGTTGAACTATGAGGCGTTCTTGCATTCGTCAAAGCAGTGAAATAATGGCGACTGTTCCCAGGCGGGCGCAACGGGTACCTGGCCTGAAACTTAACGGCCGATCACAATTTTTCAGGATTTGAAGCGGGCCGGCGAGCAACCGCTTCGTCATCACTATGGCGAGAGCTTTGCTCTCGATATTGTTCTGAACGATCGATTTTCGCCGGCCGCGAGACTTCACCAAGCACGGAAAACTGCTCTTCTTCCGGATGAAAGTCCTCATCTTTTGCGACCGGCTCATCTACCCTGAGCATCCAGCTTGAAGTTTGTTCGTCGTAAGTCAGGATAAAGACCTCACCGCAGGAACGACATCTCACCCGCGCCTTGTCAGAAAGATTATTTACTTCGATTTCAGCATCACATTTCTGGCAATGAAAGACTTTTTGAGTCATCATAATTCTTCCTTCTTTGCTGTTGGTATTTTGTGTCTTTCCGGGTAAAAGAGCCTCTGGTCTTGAAGGATGACTGTCGTCAGCGGTCATCCCCCTCTTCATTATTGTCGAAACCCTACATCAAGGTCGCTGAAGAACAATGTCGGTGCTGATGACTTCAGGATATCAATGCTAAAGATAAGAACAATGCGAAAGTTGCTACTTTTTGGGGAGGGCAAACTGCTACTTTTTTCTGTCTCATGGCATATCGGCCTGCCCATACCAGGGCCAGGTTATCACTTGTGAAGTTACCCTCAAGAATCTGCCGCCCCCAAGCGCAGAGAATGTCACCTGATATCCAGATCAGTTCCAACCATCAGGAGGATTCATATGATTGGTGGTTCTCACAAAAATAGCCATTGCGCCCTGCGACCTTCAACCGCTGGATCTTACCGGAGCAACGCGGACAGGCCTGACCGGATTCACGCACCGGCAGCAACCAGTCATCCGGCCAACCCTTTTCACCGACATGACAGTCAATAGCGGTTTGCAATACTGTGCGCAAACAATGGTAGAGCTGCTGTTGTTCGGCAACCTGCAGTTCTGCTGCTTTGCGCCGTGGATGGATGCCGGCCTGATAGAGGATCTCGTCGGAATAGATATTGCCGATACCGGCCAGCGCCTGCTGGTTCATTAATAAGCCCTTGATCGAACCGCGGCGGTGCTCTAGTCGTGATCTGAAAGCGTGTTCATCGAACTGCTCGGCCAAGGCGTCCGGACCGAGCTCCTGCTCGGCGATAAAGCGCTTTGGGTCTGCTATCCAGGTTATCCGGCCAAGTTTACGGGTACTGACGTAGCCCAGATGAAAGCCGTTGCAAAATGCCATCAGGAGTCGAATATGTTCCTCTGCCTGCTCTTTGTTTTTATAATATTGTAGAAATCCGCTCATGCCGAAATGCAGGACCAACCAGCCTTCTGCCTCGACCTTGGCGAACAGGTACTTGCCATGACGGTGGACACTGCGGAAACTCCGGCCGACAAGATGTTTCTCCAGGTTTTCTCTGGAGATTCCTTCCAGAAGTGCGGTGGATATGTCCTTCACCGCCTCAATTTCCTGATGAAGGGCAGTCGCCTGAAAATAACGACGGAAAATTTCTACATCCGGCAGCTCCGGCATCATCCATTCTTTCTTGCCGACAACGGCAAAATCACGAGCTTATCCGGCCGTGGCAGGTTCGATCCTGAGTTCCGGTTCCCGGTTCAAAGAGTGTGGCTTGTATCTGCTCCGGGGGCTTCTCTTTTTTCCTGACAATCGATACAACAGGGGGCGTATGGTGCGACTCGCAGTCGTCCCCGGCCAATTTTTCTGCCACAATCTTCGCATAAACCATAACGACCTTCTTTTACCCGTTTGATTGTATCGTCAATGCGAAGCAGCTCCTGGTGACGGATATCGGTCACGGCCAATCCGGTATCTTCAAGCAGGTCAATCAGGGCAGAATCTCCGGTGTCCTGGGGCACACTGTATTCGCTATGAAGTTTTTCACCAATCTGTTCAAAAAGCTCGCGACGAACCTCGCCCCAGAGTCGTTGCTTCTCTTTCAGCAGGTGATCAATAAATTCTTCATCAACGTTCGATTTTTGTTCCATGGGATCTCCTTGTTTTTGCGACGCCATCCAAACTGATACTTTTTGCGAAAGCATCAATGGTGATGGCGTCGGAGAAAAACCACCAACTGATAAAGTGCGAACCGGTCGATTTCCAACTCGCTCTTTTTTATCCTTAACTGGAAATAAAACCGCCACCATTGGGGTGCAGTGTTTCACCCGTCATAAAGGAGTTTTCTGCTGCGGCCAGAAAAACAAAACTGGGGGCGATCTCTCCAGGCTGCCCGGCCCTTCCAAACAGGGTATTTTCTCCGAAACGAGCTACTTTTTCGGCCGGGTACGATGCCGGAATCAGCGGCGTCCAAATCGGTCCGGGAGCAATGGCATTGACGCGAATGCCTCTTTTTGCTAAGGAGGTAGCGAGGGAGCGGGTAAAAGCGACAATCGCTCCCTTGGTGGAAGCATAGTCGATCAGGTGATGGCTACCCCGGTAAGCGGTTATCGAGGTCGTGTTGATGATCACACCGTTATCAGGAAGCCACTTCAAGGCGGCCTGGGTACAGTAAAAATACGAGAAAACATTAGTGCGAAAAGTCTTCTGCAGCTGCGCTGCGTCGATTTCAACAAACTGATCCTGGAGATGCTGCTCGGCGGCATTGTTGATCAGGATATCGAGACGACCAAACTTTTCAATCGTTTTGGCAACAGCATCATGACAGAAATCTTCCTCGCCAACGTCGCCCGCGATCAGCAGGCAGCGTTGTCCTTCGGCCTCGACCAGCTCAGCAGTTTTTGCCGCATCCTTTTCCTCTTCCAGATAAACCAGGGCAAGGTCGGCGCCTTCGCGGGCAAAATGGATAGCAACAGCGCGACCGATACCACTATCTCCGCCAGTGATGAAAGCAACCTTGTCGGTCAACTTCTGGCTCCCCTGGTAATGTTCAGTTATGTAGACAGGCGCAGGGTTCATCTGATGTTCGCGGCCCGGCTGATGAATCTGCTCTTGAGCCGGACGTTGTTTTTTGCTGGATTTCCGGACATCACTCATTATGTTTATCCTTGATTTGGCCTGAACTCGGCAGCAGATTGTTAATTACAAGGGCCGCACCAATCAACTGCGGTAGGAAGTCAAAATGATCATCATCAGGCCGATTAGCAAGAACCAGAAGAAGAGATCAAAGGCAATCAGGCTTGCCTCATCACTTTTATCCACTTCTTTCTGTCCTGCTTGAGAATCGAAGGTTGTTACCGGGGAAATAAAGGCAGCCATCAGCAGAGCGATCATCAATCCAATCAACAACAGCTGTGCCCAGGCAACCCCATAAACCAACCAACCCGCAGGAGGGACCCAGGCATAGACGGCCCAGGTGCCCAGTAACAATAACAGGAAAAAACCACTTAAATTGGCCCGTGAACGCTGCTTTTTAAAGCCGACGGCAAAGATCGTGGTAAATACCAGTGCGACCAGAAAAACCAGGATCAAATCGATTAAAAAAATCATTGTCTCCTCCACAGCAGTAGACAGTTCAACAAACTCTCCTTTTTGATAACTTTGCAGAGTTTGTTTTGGTTTGAAGCTCATGGCCACAACCAAAGGATGGCTCATTATTAGAGATAACAAAAAACGCTCTAATCGCAAGAAGGAAAAAATCTTCTTTTTAAGGGAGAAATTTTCTCCCCCTCGGGTCAGTGACCATGCCTGCAGCCGGCTTCATGATTTACAGCTTCAAGAAGTGGTGTCCGCGCAGAGCATATCTTTGAGTTTCAGGGCATTCTTGGCGGCATATCCCTGCTGGTCGTTGTCAAAAAAACAGAAAATGTCTTTGCCCTGCCGCGCCCAGGAAGATAAAGCACCGGCCCAGCCGCTCAGTTTATCCACCGGGTAACTGCCCTGGTAGGCGGCGCCAGGACCGTGCAGTCGGATATAGACGAACTCGGCGGTTATTCGCTTCGGGGACTGACATCCGGCCAAATCATAAATACAGAAAGCCGCTCCGGCCTCCTCAAGCAAGCGGTATATCCGCTCGTCAAACCAGCTTTTATCGCGGAACTCGAAGACATATCGGTGGCCTTGTGGCAAGGTGCTGAGAAAATCCGCAAGTCGCTGCGGATTGCAGCGCCAGTTCGGCGGCAGCTGAAACAGAATCGGAGCCAGCCGTTCACCGAGAACCTCAATCCGCTCAATAAAGCGATTGACAGAATGATCGGCGTTCTTGAGTTTCTTCATGTGGGTGATGTAGCGACTCGCCTTTACTGCGAACAGAAAACCGGAAGGTACGGTATCAACCCACTGTTCCAGGGTCTCGATCTTCGGCAATCGATAGAAGGAGTTGTTTATTTCAACCGCATGAAGTTGCTTTGAATAACAGGCGAGCATCCCCTGCTCGTCCATCTCCTCCGGGTAGAAGGTACCTTTCCAGTGGGGGTACTGCCAGCCGGAAGTACCAATGTAACAGGTTGCGCACATAGCCCTCCCTTTCGCATTGGTAGCCGGCATAGGCGGCTACCCTGGTATCTGAGGAAATGAAGATGATCCCCTGGTTCCCTTTTTCTCTTGGTGCACCGACATCTTGAGAAGTACAAAACCCCGCGTTGCTTATACAAAACCTGTTAACAGGCTGGAACCGGATGTCAACCACAATGGGCAAAATATACTCACCATTGCTACCTGCTTCACGCCGATATCAATCTTCCAGCAAGAGCATAAAAACCCCCCGAGCTAATATAACCATCTAATTTTTTTATGATTTCTTTAGGATTCAAAAAAAAGACACTCAGAAGATAATTGCCGTAGTCTGTGCTACGGCTTCGCCGACCGCCGGCCGCATCCGGGATAGACCTTTGACTCGCAATTCGACGATAATGATGTACCATTATAGTCAAGGGGAAAGGATTGGTAAGTTCACCTCAATTCAGCACTACAAGCATCTCAGATTGCCATCGTTATCTGTATGCAAGGGCACCAGAGTAAAGCAAAGAGGGGTTTTCATGGAGAACCGGGAACGTCGCGGACACCGCGATTACAAAAAATCACCCGTCCACGGGGAACGCCGTAAACGGCTGGATATGCCGCGTTATATTTATCCGGGGGATGAATGGAAAATCATTGAAAACGAGTTCTCCCCCGAACATATCGGCCAGATGGAATCCATTTTCGCTTTGAGCAACGGCTACCTCGGTATGCGTGGTACTTTCGAAGAAGGCCGACCTTTCTGTGCCCATGGAACGCTTATCAACGGTTTCTATGAAAGTTGGCCGATTATCTATCCGGAGCAAGCGTACGGCTTTGCCAAAACCGGACAGACTATTGTCAACCTCCACGACCTTAAAATCTTTCGTTTGTTTGTCGACGACGAACACTTCTCCCTGTCAGACGCTAAACTGAAACACTTTACCCGCACCCTCGATATGAAAGAAGGAACCCTGACCCGCGATATTCTATGGGAAATGCCGTCGGGCAAACTGGTGTCGATTAAATCGACACGATTGGTATCCTTTGAACATCGCCATCTGGCATTCATCGACTATGAAGTGACGGTTCTCAACAGTCACGCACCGGTCGTTATTTTATCTGAGATAAAACCCCACCGCACCATCCGCGGCACCGACAGTGATCCGAGAGATACCAAAGTTTTCAGAGAAAAAACGTTGAATCCACAAACAAAGATTGCCAAAGATCTTCAGATCATTCTCGGCTTCAGAACCCAAAATAGCCATATGACTCTGGGTTGCGGGTTCGATCACAGTATCGAAACCGATAATCCTGTTTCCTGGGAAAGCGAATCCTCAGATGACGACGGGCAGGTTGTATTTACTATCGATGCTAAGCCGAACGTCCCCATACGGATTAGCAAGTGGATGAGTTTCCACACCTCCAGAACAGCAGATCCAGGGGGTCTCTGCAAACGCGTCGAACGCACCCTGGTTCGCGCCAAACGCGACGGTCGTGAATC
Source organism: uncultured Geobacteraceae bacterium (assembly GCA_964565445.1). GTDB lineage: Bacteria > Desulfobacterota > Desulfuromonadia > Desulfuromonadales > Geopsychrobacteraceae > Pelovirga. The sequence continues at coordinate 1,540 of CAZMFD010000073.1, read as the reverse complement.
AATCCTGACCTCCCAAAGAGATTATCTGAATAATTTTTGGCAGTGCTGTGATATCTGCATGTCAGTAATAAATGAACCCATCGGTCGGTCCTCCGAGAAATGGCAACAGGCCGTTCACTGGAACCTGTTTCAATTGCATCAAGCAGCGATCCGCGCCGAAGGGAGCGGAATACCTGCCAAAGCACTAACCGGAGACGGCTATGAAGGCCATTATTTCTGGGACATTGAAATATACGTGCTGCCCTTCTTTGTTTATACCAAACCACGCATCGCCAAAGAACTGCTGCTATTCCGTTATAGCATGCTCGATCAGGCGCGAAAGCGCGCCCGCGATGTCAATCAAAAAGGGGCACTGTTCCCATGGCGAACCATCAACGGCAACGAAGCCTCTGCCTATTATGCGGCAGGTACCGCCCAATACCACATTAATGCCGACATCATGTTCGGTCTGAAGAAATATGTAGAAGTTACCGAAGACTACCAATTGCTCTATCGGGAAGGAGCAGAGATGCTGGTCGAAACCGCAAGGTTATGGCTGGATCTCGGTTTTTTCTCAAAACGAAAAAACGGACTATTCTGTATTCATGGAGTAACCGGTCCGGACGAGTACAATACCGTCGTTGACAACAATACTTATACAAATCTGATGGCTCGAGAGAATCTCTGGTTTGCAGCAACAACGGTTGAGGAACTTCGCCACCAGGACAGCAAAAACTATCAGCATCTGGTTGAAAAAACGGGTCTTGATTACGCTGAAGTAGAACAATGGCGGCGTGCTGCTGATAATATGTATATTTCCTATGACAAAAAACTCGGCATTCATCCGCAAGATGACGGTTTCCTGGAACGAAAGGAATGGGATTTCAACAACACACCAGCGGAAAACTACCCCCTGCTCCTTCATTATCACCCCCTGACCATTTATCGTCACCGAGTGATCAAGCAGGCTGATTTAGTCCTGGCACTATTTCTTCTGGGACATGAATTTTCCCATGAAGAAAAAAAAAGGAACTTTAACTACTACGATCGCCTGACCACCGGCGACTCATCACTTTCCACCGGCATACAAAGCATTATTGCCTCCGAAATTGGTCATCACCACAAGGCTGAGAAATATGGAGGGTTCGCAGTATTGATGGATCTGGCCAATATCAACAGTAATATCAAACACGGCTGTCATATCGCGTCTATAGGCGCCGCCTGGATGGTTCTGGTATACGGATTCGGGGGTATGCGCGATTACAATGGAAAAATTTCTTTTAATCCAAAACTCCCCAGCAGCTGCTCTTTGTTGCGCTTTCGCCTGAATATCCGCAAAAACTTTATGGAAATCGAGCTCCTTCCGGAAAAGGTTTGCTATCGGCTCTTGCAAGGGCCCGGCCTGTGTTTTCACCATGCGAAAAAGCCGGTAGAGCTGTCAACGAAAACACCTGAGGTGATCTGTTCTTATGCCCACTTCAGCGCAGAGAGCTGAACAAGTCGACAACTCGAGCCAGCAGCTCCCACTTCAGGACAATTTTTCACCTGGTTTGTGTCACAG
>CAZMFD010000072.1:0-11692 GCA_964565445.1 uncultured Geobacteraceae bacterium | reverse complement strand
TTATTTGGAGCGGGAAACGGGATTTGAACCCGCGACTTCAACCTTGGCAAGGTTGCACTCTACCACTGAGTTATTCCCGCGTATGTAGTGCCTGTCGTAACAGCGGATGTATGTATAGCAAAACGCTTTAAGGGGTGTCAATAAAAAAACCGGTTTTTTTGTTTTTGAAATTATTCTTGAAATTTCAATATGTTATCTAGCGAGCAAAGATCTTGAAGAATTTTGCGAAATAATCAACACCCGACCAGATTGTCAAAACCAGTGATATATAAAAGATAATGATGCCGACATGGTGCATTGAGGCATAGAGAAAATCGTATTGAACACCAAAAAACCAGTAATATTGATAATGAAGCAGTAAAATAACCAGGGCAATCATCTGGAAGATGGTCTTGTATTTACCCAAAGGACTGGCATCAATGACAATCCCCTCGGACGAGGCGATGGAGCGGATACCGGAAACGATAATATCGCGGGCAAGGATAATAAACACCGCCCAGGCCGGCACCCGATCCAGGGGGATCAACATGATCAGGGCCGCCATGACAATTAGTTTGTCTGCCAGGGGATCAAGAAATTTCCCCAGCACCGTCACGACTCCCCATTTGCGCGCCAGATAACCATCAAGCCAGTCAGTCAAGGACGCCGCAAGAAAAACCATGGCCGCCCAGAAACAAGCCTGCTTCGATTCAAACATCAACAGGACAACCACCACTGGAACGGCAACAATCCGTGACATGGTCAGCATATTAGGAAGATTCAACAGTTGCTGATGGGATGTAGTCACCGTTGGTTTCCGTTCAGTTGATAGTGGTTCATATAGTATCTGACTCGTTTAACATAATTGACGGTTTCTTCATAGGGGGGAATTCCGCCAAATCGGCGGACAGCTCCAGGACCGGCATTATAGGCGGCCAGAGCAAGATCAAGATTATCAAAGGTATCGAGCATTTTACGCAGATACATGGCACCGCCAAAAATGGATTCGGAAGGATCAAAAGGATTACGCACCCCGACCTCACGGGCGGTTTCCGGCATCAACTGCATCAACCCCTGCGCTCCCTTGCGTGACACAACTCGCGGGTCAAAATTACTTTCAACCTTGATAACTGCCATCAACAGGAATGGTTCAAGTTGAAAACGTTGGGCATAGTGACCTATGAGGGTTTCCACCCGGAAGATTTCTCCTTCGGGACGATAGAGCCGGTATTGACCACTATCAGGAACATTGGTGTAATGAACCGTACCCTGTGCATCGACATAGCGGTAGATCGCCGCATCGGCGCCGGCCGGTGAAAAAACGACTAACAACAGGAATATGGTGGCAGCTTTCAATATCATGAGATTTTTATAACTTTACCCCGTTTCCATGTCAAGCTGCATTTTTCGTTACCTTCAGGCCCGGCTTGAGGTTGACAAGGATAAGCAGCAACCGGATAATGTCGTCGGCATTCCCTCCGGATAGATAGTCCAAGGAGCTTACCCCCATGAAAATTGTCAGCGACTTTCTGGTTATCGGCACCGGCATTGCCGGTCTTACCTACGCCCTCAAGGTTGCTGATCAGGGCACGGTTGCACTGGTAACCAAGCGTGATATTGATGTAACCGCCACCCAGCTGGCTCAGGGGGGAATCGCTTCGGTCTTTTCAACCGAGGACAGTTTTGCCGATCATGCCCGCGATACCATTGTTGCCGGCTCCTACCTGTCTCATCCGGATATTGTTGAGCTGGTGATCAACGCCGGTCCGCAGGCTATTCACGACCTGATTGACTGGGGCGTGAAGTTCAGCCGCAACGAAAACCAGCAATACGACCTGACCCGTGAAGGTGGCCACAGCTTCCGTCGTATTCTCCACGCCAAGGATTCGACTGGACGGGAAATCGAACGGGCTCTGGTTGAAGCAGTAATGCAGCATCCTAATATCAGTATTTATCAACACCACATCGCCGTTGATCTGATTACCGCATCCAAAGCAGGACTCGTTTCTTCTGATAAAAATCAGTGCCTCGGGGCCTATGTCCTGGATAAAAATTCCAATACCGTGGTGACTTTTGGAGCGCGATTCACCGTATTGGCTACCGGGGGGGCCGGCAAGGTCTACCTCTACACCTGCAACCCGGATATCGCCACCGGCGACGGGGTGGCCATCGGCTGGCGTGCCGGCGCCCATGTCGCCAACATGGAATTCATGCAGTTTCACCCAACCACCCTGTATCACCCTCACGCCAAATCCTTTTTGATTTCTGAAGCGGTGCGCGGTGAAGGGGCCATCTTGCGGCGCGCCGACGGCTATGCCTTTATGGCAGACTACCATCCGTTAAAAGATCTGGCTCCGCGCGACATTGTTGCCCGAGCCATCGATAATGAAATGAAAAAATATGGGGATGATTGTGTCTTTCTCGACATCACCCACAAAAGTACCGACTATATTATTGATCACTTCCCCATGATCCATGAAACCTGTCAGGGTTACGGGATCGACATGAAGGTCGAACCCATACCCGTGGTTCCTGCTGCTCACTACCTGTGCGGCGGTCTGCAGGTCAATGCCCACGGCGAGACCAATATCACCAATCTGTTTGCCATCGGCGAAGTTGCCTGTACCGGACTGCACGGTGCCAATCGTCTGGCCAGCAACAGTCTACTGGAAGGTGTCGTCTTTGCCGATCAGACCGCCTCCCTGTGTCTGTCGCGTCTCGAACGAACGCCGCCACCAACATCAGCTATTCCTGCCTGGGACTCCGGCGCTGCCACCGACAGCGACGAAGAGGTTATCGTTGCCCATAACTGGGATGAAATCCGCCGCTGCATGTGGAATTATGTCGGCATTGTGCGTTCCGACAAGCGCCTGCAACGTGCCATGAATCGGATTAAACTGATCCAGCGGGAAATCAACGAATACTACTGGAACTTTCTTCTGACGTCTGATCTTATTGAACTGCGCAACATCACTACGGTTGCCCGGTTGATCGTGCAGAGCGCCCTGATGCGTAAAGAGAGCCGTGGTTTGCACTACACCATCGATCATCCGGAAAAAGATGATGAAACGTTTCTCCATGACACCATCATCAGCGGATTAAATACGACCCAGATCAATGAATCAGAACGCCAGGCGGTCGCTGCGAATAAATAAAAGGATTGAATCTTGGATATTGACAAACTACGTGAACGGATTAATCAACTGGATGACCAGTTACTGCGTATCTTTAACGAGCGCGCGGCCCTGGCAGTTCAGATCGGTGAGGCAAAAAAAGAGCTGAACCTTGCCATCTATGACCCCAAACGGGAAAAACTGATTTTCGAACGGATGCACAAAAATAACCCTGGCCCCCTCGATAACGCCGCCATCGTCAGACTGTTTGAACGGGTGATCGATGAAAGCCGCAGTCTGGAACGAACCCACGCCAGAGGGAGCAAATAAAGATGTTGGTTATCATGAAGAAACAGGCAACTGAAGTGGAAGTTGAGCAGGTGAAGGAGTTTTTAGTCGAACAGGATTGTGACTTTCATCAATCAACCGGCGCCGACCGCATCATCCTCGGCGTCGTCGGCGACACCCGCCGCATTGATCGTGAGCGCCTGAAAAACCTGACCGGCGTACTTGATATCTACAAGATACCGGATGAGGAATGAGATAAAGCGGAATATAGGATACAGAACATAGAATACAGGAGTTTAACTGCCTACATTCTGACTTCTATCTTCTATATTCCGCCCTCTGTATCCTGCTTCTTTTCAGCTTATCACTTCCGTCTTGGTAAACACTGCTCGCAACACCTGCCCTGCCCCTTCAATCATCTCGCGGGCGCCTTCTTCGCGATCAACCAGGGTGATGATCCCGGCAACCTCCAACCCTTCTTCTTCGGCACGTTCTACCGCTTTTAATGATGAGCCTCCGGTGGTGGTAACATCTTCAACAATAACAACGCGGGAACCGGGGGGGAGATTCTTGCGCCCTTCCAGCCACTGACCAGTGCCATGACCTTTAGGTTCCTTACGGATAATAAAGGCGTGTACCGGAGTCCCTTCCAGACCGGCAGCAATGGAGGTTGACGTGGCAATCGGATCCGCTCCCATGGTCAAGCCACCGACGCCATCAATCCGGCCACCGAAAGCCTTGACCTCTTCCCAGAAAGCCTTGCCGACCAACAGACCTCCTTGGGCGTGCAGGGTTGTTTGTTTACCATCAAAATAAAAGTTGCTTTTGCGCCCCGAGACCAGGGTAACTTCGCGTTCCTCATACGACATTTCACGAATAATCGCTTTTAATTCCTCTTTCACGCTCATTGATTTCTCCTCGAATTCAGCTTAAATATCATAGGCCAACAGTTTGCTTTATATCAGAATAACCCCAGTTGATTAGATTCCCTCAGGCGTGGAAATTTGATCGGATAATTACCGCTGAAACAGGCTTCACAAAAATCAATTTTGTGATCGCCAAACTGGGCAAGAGCCGCATGCAAGCCCTCAAGGCTCAAGTAACAGAGCGAATCAGTGGTAATATATCGGGCAATCTCTTCAATCGTATGGGAGGCAGAAATCAGCTCTTTGCGTGAAGGCGTATCAATACCATAAAAACAGGGGTAACTGGTTGGTGGACATGAAATGCGGACATGCACCTCTTTGGCTCCAGCGTTACGGATCATCTTGACAATTTTCCGTGACGTGGTCCCCCTGACAATCGAATCATCAACCACAATAACGCGCTTGCCTTCAATCACTTCACGGATCGGATTGAGTTTCAGCTTGACGCCGAAATGGCGAATTGATTGCTGGGGCTCGATAAAGGTTCGCCCGACATAGTGATTACGGATCAATCCAAGCTCAAAAGGTATTCCTGACTCCTCCGCATACCCCAAAGCGGCCGCCATGCCCGAATCCGGCACCGCCATAACCAGATCAGCATCAACCGGATACTGGCGCGCCAGCTGCCTTCCGAACTCTTTGCGCACCGGATAAACCATGCGATTAAAAATCCGGCTGTCAGGGCGTGCAAAATAGATATATTCAAAAATACAGGGGGTATTGCGGGTTTCCTTTGGAAAAGGAAAATACGACTGCATGCCGTTTTTATCGATCACAATCACCTCGCCCGGCTCGACTTCACGGATATATTCCGCTTCAATCAGGTCAAAGGCACAGGATTCGGAAGCGATGACAAACGCACCATCCAGCTTGCCCAGGCTTAAGGGACGAAAACCATTCGGATCGCGCACTGCAATCATTCTGGTTTCTGTCAGGATAGCTAAGCTGTAAGCCCCCTTGACCTGGAGGAGAGCTTCACACAAACGGTCAATCAGGGAATCGGACTGGGAACAGGCCAGCAGGTGGATAATGGTTTCCGTATCGGACGTTGTGGAAAAAATCGAACCGTTCTTTTCCAGGGCGTTACGTACCTCCTGGGCATTTACCAGGTTACCGTTATGAGCTACGGCAATACTGCCGCGCGAGTAATCCACCACGATCGGTTGAACGTTCTTCATGTCGTTACCGCCCGCAGTCGAATAGCGTACATGGCCGATCGCCGAACTTCCCGGCAGACGATCGAAAATATCATCGCGGCGAAAAACATCGGCAACCAGTCCCATGCCCAGATGTGATTTTAAACGCAGGCCATCCGAGGCGACAATACCGCAACCCTCCTGGCCACGATGTTGCAAGGCATAAAGTCCGAGATAGGTCAGATTGGCGGCTTCCGGATGACCAAAAATACCGAAAACACCACATTCATCGTTAAACTTGTCAAACATAGGACGTTAAAACTCCTTTAAAAGGATTTGATTCAGAGCAGCTCGGCAGCAATAAAGTCGATTGCATTGCGATACAACAGAAGCCCCATCCCCTCTTCTGGTAAGTTCTCCCGGGTCCAGCGCGGATGATGGGTACGGTGAACATACGCCTCGGGGTGTGGCATCAGGCCGAAAATTCGACCCGATGGGTCACAAATACCGGCAATCGCAGCGACACTACCGTTCGGGTTATCCGGGTAATCCAGCGTTGGCTGACCCGATACATCGGCGTAACGGACAACAATCAGGTCTTCCCGTTCCAACCGCTCAAGCGTTTGCGCTAAATCGGTAACAAATTTTCCTTCACCATGACGCACCGGCAGATAGATATCAGTCATCCCCCTGGTATAAATACAAGGGGAGCTGGTGTTAACCTGCAGGTTGCACCAGCGGTTTTCAAAACGTCCACGATCATTAAAAGTCAAGGTACAGTTTTGGCGCACTTCGCTATCAAACAAGGGCAAAAGCCCCATTTTAACCAGTAGCTGAAAACCGTTACAAACCCCCATCACCAACTTGCCGGCAGCGACAAAACGACGCAGATCATCGGCCAGTGAGTCCTGACGGCCGGCCACCCGGGCATGGGCCAAACGATTGGCGCCGGCCTTGGCACTACCTAAGTCATCGCCATCGAGAAAACCGCCGGCGAGGTTGAGAAAATGATAATCATCAAGCCGCACGCGGCCGGCCAATAATGCCGAGATATGAACGATATCAGTATCCGCGCCAGCCAGACGGCAGGCATGAGCAACCTCCCGTTCACAGTTGGTGCCATTACCGGATAGTACCATTGCCTTGACCCTTGCAGCCATATCACATCTCCTTCAGGGTTGCCTGCCAGGCACTCTTCAAACGATCCAGCGGTGCCTGAACCAGAACATTGTCGGCATCCGTCCAAATTTTTAGTTCAGACCTTTCAACCACCTTGCCGATCAGTGCACAGCTTTGCCCCTGGAACAGCTTCTCAAATTTTTCTTGATGTTGCGGCTGAACCGTCACCAGCAAGCGACTCTGGGACTCGGAAAACAGCAGCTTATCTGGGCGCAGATCCGCCGGTGCATCGACCTTAGCCAGGTCGATTTCCATACCAAAGCCACCGGCAAAAGCCGATTCAGCCAGAGCAACCCCGAGCCCGCCGTCGGAGAGGTCATGACAGGAAGCCGACAGCCCCTGCTGCTGCGCCTGATTCAGGGTGAGATAGCGCTGCAATGCCGTTGCCGCATCGACCTTGGGGACATGAGCTCCCAGATGCCCAAGGTGCGCGTAGTATTCAGAGCCACCCAGTTCATCCTCGGTACGACCAATAAGATAAACCAGATCGCCGGGTTGCTTGACATCCATGGTCACGGCCTGGCGCACGTCAGCGATCTTACCGATAACGGAAAACAGGACTGTTGGCGGAATCGAGATCTTGCGGTCGCCAATCTGGTAATCGTTCTTCATCGAATCCTTGCCGGAGATCAATGGCACCCCGAAGGCGACACAATAATCGTAGAGAGCTTGATTGGCACGCACCAGCTGAGCCGCCTTATAAGGCCCATCAGGAGTTTTTTCACTCAAAACCGGATCGCACCAGCAGAAGTTATCCAGGCCGGCAACATGCTCAATATTGCCACCGGTTGCCACATAATTACGTAATCCTTCATCGATAGCACAGGCCATCATGTGGTAGGTGTCGATATCGCTGTAGGAGGGGCAGATTCCGTGGGCGACCACCACCCCTTCAAAACTGTCGAGGAGCGGACGAAACACCGCGGCATCCGACGGACCATCATTGGTCACTCCGGTCAGCGGCTTAACCACAGTACCCGCCTGCACCTCATGATCGTAACGGCGCACTACCGATTCCTTGGAACAGATATTCAGACGTCCGAGCAGCTGTTCCAGCATCTCATTGTAATTGGTGGGTACGGCGATAACAGGTTCACTCACCAACGGTGGTGTCCACTTGGCGGGAAGCTGCATCTGTGGTACCCCGGCATGGATAAACTCCATGGACAGACAACAGACCGTCTGCCCTTGATAAAGGCAATGAAAATAACCACTGTCGGTAAATACCCCAAGGTCAGTTGCCTCGACATCCATCTCTGTGGCCAGCGCCATAAACTCTTCGAGTTTTTCCGGCGGCACCGCCAGGGTCATGCGCTCCTGAGCCTCGGAAATAAGGATTTCCCACGGGCGCAACCCCTGGTATTTGAGCGGAGCGCGATCCAGATGCAGATCAAAACCGCCGGTATCTTCGGCCATCTCGCCAACGGAAGAAGACAAGCCACCGGCACCGTTATCAGTTATGGAATTGTAGAGACCGCGATCGCGCGCCAGCAGCAGAAAATCAAACATCTTGCGTTGGGTGATGGGGTCACCGATCTGCACCGCAGTCACCGGAGAGCCTTCGTGCAACTCTTCCGAGGAGAAGGTCGCGCCGTGAATTCCGTCTTTGCCGATACGGCCTCCAGTCATGACGATGTGATCGCCGACCAGGACTTTTTTCTCGTGACAAGGTTTGCCATGGAGCAAACGCGGCATCAGGGCTGCCGTACCGCAGTAGACCAGCGGCTTTCCGGCAAAGCGCTCATCAAACTGGATGGAGCCGTTCAGGGTCGGAATGCCGCTCTTGTTACCGCCGTGTTCAACGCCCTCAACCACTCCTTCAAAGATCCGCCGCGGGTGCAACAGGCGCGGTGGCAACGGCTGCTCATAAAAGGGGGAAGCAAAACAGAAAACATCGGTATTAAAAATCAAACGGGCTCCCATACCGGTTCCCATACCATCACGATTCACGCCAACGATGCCAGTCAGCGCGCCCCCGTAAGGGTCAAGGGCGCTGGGGGAGTTATGGGTTTCGACCTTGAACACCAGGCTCCAGTCGTCATTAAAGGTAATGACGCCGGCATTATCCTTGAACACCGATAGACAAAAGTCCTTCTCCGCCAGATTTTTACGCACCTCACTGGTCGCACCGACGATAAAGGTCTTAAACAGGGAATCGATCTGTTGCTTACGCCCCCGCTCATCTTCATAAAAAACCTGTGCTGCAAAAATCTTGTGTTTGCAGTGTTCGCTCCAGGTCTGGGCGAGGGCCTCCAGTTCTACATCGGTGACCTGAGCGCCAAGTCCACATTGTTGACGCTGGGCAATCACTTTGGGATCAGTAAAATGATCGCGGATCGTGTGCATCTCTTCCAGGGTCAGGGCGAGCATCCCGTCACGGCTGATCTGCAATAATTCCACATCACTGACATTCAGATCGATCTGCCCCACCTCAGCAGACACCTGGCCAACAACCCGGGGAATAGCAGCAGCATCGACGGCCGGCTCACTCTCCCCTTTAGCCAGAATGATCCACCGCTGAATCAGCCCATTAGCGAGAAGATTGCGGCAGATCTGCTCGGCGCTGGTTTTGTCGTGCAGCCCCTTAAAAAGATACTGGGTCGAGGTATAAACCCCCTCTTCCGGCGTAAAGGGTCGATCAACCAGGTATTGAATCGCCTCTTTAGCGGTGCGCCCGGTATTATCGGTAACCCCGGGCCGAAATCCAACCTCAATCAGCATATCAGCGTCACGGGTCAACGGCCGATTGATTGCCACATCCTGGATCACCGGATCGCTGAACGGACCAAATGCGGCACGTTCAATGTCAGCATCAGAAAGCGCCGCATCAACAGTGTAGACATCATGGGTATGGACTGACTCCAGTTCGATCCCCAGATGTTCAGCGATATCTTGCTGGACCCGATGACCTCGAGCGTCGGTGACGCCGGCTTTGGGGCCGACAATTATTTTCCAGATCATGTCCATGACTCCGTGACATTAAGCTCCCCGACCACAAGGGCCGGGATAATCGAATTCAGAATTTAGATTACAGAAGAAAATCCAGGACATCATCTTTGCGGCAAAGACTTCCGCATTATGACTTCTGTATCCAACAGCTAACGCAGCGAACTGCGGGAAAATATATCCTACATGTGATTCTAAAAAACAGGGTAGTTCAGTCTAAACAGCGGTGACTATCGAGTTCGGACCATTGAAACCAGCAGTAAAACAGGTACTGACCCGGGACTGACAACCAACAATCACCTGGGTCTGATAGACTTTATCCCGGACAAATTGTTGAAAAAGGGATGAAACCAGGTTGGTACAATTGTTGTCTTCGCTCAAATGGGCCAGGAAAAGGGCTTCGAGGCCCGGCCAGCCGATATCTTCCAGCAGCAGACAGGCTTGCTCGTTGGAGAGGTGGCCGTGACGACTGCGAATGCGCTGTTTCAGTGGCCACGGATAAGCGCCGGCGATCAACATCTGTTCATCGTGATTGGCCTCCAGCACCAGCACCCGACACTGCTGCAGACAATCGGCAATCAGGCGGGTGGCGATTCCCAGATCGGTCGCATAGCCAACCTTGCCTTCACGTGACTCGATGGTAAAACCGACAGGATTGACCGCGTCATGGGTTGTAGAGAAAGATGAGATGAACAAATTCTGCAGTTCAAAGCTGTCACCGGCATCAAACTCACAGCACTGGGGGATCTTACCCAGCTGCGTCATCACCGAACAGGTTCTGCTGTCAATATAAACAGGTAAGTGATGGCGTCTTGCCAATGGTCCGATCCCACCAACATGGTCATGATGTTCATGGGTGACCAGAATCGCATCAAGATCATCACAACACAGGCCCAGATGCGCCAAACGCCGCTGGGTCTCCTTGCCTGATAGCCCGGCATCGATCAGCAGGCGGGTATTATCCACTTCAACAAGAGTACTGTTCCCACGACTACCACTGGCCAGCAAACAGACGCGCACCGTTTTGTGTGTCCTTTCATCCCCATACAAGCGTTGTCCTTATACCGAAAACAGCCGTTTGCCGCAACCATAAACTGCTCAGACATTTTTCACCAAAGCACAGGAAATAGATAGCAAGAGCAGACTTTTTTATGTATGTTTATAGACATTAAAAAGCGCGTCAAAGCATTTTTACCATAGGGATTCAAGAAATGAGTTCCGTTTTTTTTCGTCCACCATGCTGGACCTTAGATCTTTTGTCCATTTGCCCCCCAAGGAGGAAATAAATGTCTGTGAAAGTTGCGATTAACGGATTTGGACGTATCGGCCGTAATGTCCTGCGGATTGCTGCCCAATCCAACAGCCTGGATATTGTTGCCATCAATGACTTAACCGATGCCGCTACCCTGGCACATCTGTTTAAATATGATTCTGTTCACGGCACCTTTGCCGGCGATGTCAGCACCGACGGCGACAACCTGATAGTGAACAACAAAAAGATCCAGATCCTTTCCCAGCGCGATCCGGCACAGTTGCCATGGACAGAACTGGGCGTTGAAATTGTTATCGAATCGACCGGCATCTTCAGTGATCGCGATAAAGCCGCCATGCACCTGACTGCCGGCGCAAAAAAAGTCATCGTTACTGCACCCGGCAAGGATGCTGATGTTACTATCTGCATGGGGATCAACGAAAAAGACTATCAGGCTTCCGATCAGATTATTTCCAATGCCTCCTGCACCACCAACTGCCTGGCCCCGGTCGCCAAGGTGATCCTGGAAAACTTCGGCATCGTCCGGGGGATGATGACAACCATCCACGCTTACACCAACGACCAGAGTATCCTCGATCTTCCTCATAAGGATCTGCGCCGCGCCCGTGCTGCCGGCATGTCCATGATTCCAACCACAACCGGCGCCGCCCGTGCCACCGCTCTGGTGCTACCTGCACTCAAAGGCAAGCTGGATGGCATGGCAATCCGTGTTCCGACCCCCAATGTTTCTCTGGTCGACCTGGTCGTCGAAACTGAAAAAGAAACCACCATTGAAGAAGTCAATCAGGCGATGAAGAAAGCCTCAGAGAATGAACTCAAAGGAATTCTTGATTACTGTGAACTGCCCCTGGT
>CAZMFD010000071.1:0-11718 GCA_964565445.1 uncultured Geobacteraceae bacterium | reverse complement strand
GCCTCATTGCTCAATAATCGCGCGCCTTGCATTTGGCGCTTTTTGCTTATCCATCAAAATTGATACTTTTTACGAAAGCATCAACGAATGACCTTCGCTACGACCCCGACTGATTGCCTGCGCCGGCGCTTTGAAGCCCACCGTTGTGGTGATTACGCTGCAATCTACGCGAGCTATCATCCCCAGGCCCCTTTTCTTCAGCATTTTCCTGATCTGTCCAGCTATTTGACCTTTGCCCACGAACAGCTTGCTGATATCGAGCTTGTCGCCTGGCAATCCACATTGGAGCGTCGCCTTGATACCGGCCAGATCGAGTGTATTCAGATCATCGAATTTTCGCATGAGGGAGTGATCAGTCGTATGGTTGAGCTGACGTTATTGATTGAAACCAGTCAAGGCTGGTGTTATCACTCGGCCCAGAAGCTGGATGTGCAGAATTTGACAGTGCCTGCGGTGCTGGTCGATTTCAGTCACTTTGATGAGGCCGCTCACAAGGTGCGGTTCTAATCATGCCTGAATTGCCGGAAGTTGAAACTGTCTGTCGCGGTATTACCCCCCATATCAGCGGCAAAACCATTCAGGAGTTGATTCTGCGTACGCCTAAACTGCGCCTGCCATTGGATCAACAGCTCCGTTGTATCCTTCCCGGTCAGATCGTGCGCAGGATATCGCGACGGGCGAAATATCTGGTGCTGGAAACCGATCAGGGTGGTTTGTTGATCCATTTGGGAATGTCCGGGGTGTTGCGTATCCTGTCGGCAGGAACCACTGAGAATAAGCACGATCATATTGACTTGATTTTTACCAATGGTGCCTGTCTGCGCTTCACTGACCCGCGCCGTTTCGGTGTCTTTGTTTATACTCCTGAGAATCCGTTCGACCATCATCTTCTTGAAAATCTCGGTCCGGAGCCGCTGGACAAGAGCTTTCAGGGAGAGTCACTCTATCGCTTGTCACGCAGCAAATCGCAGCCGGTTAAATCCTTTATTATGGATCAGAAGATTGTTGTCGGGGTGGGTAATATCTACGCCAATGAAGCCCTGTTTCGGGCCGGTATTCACCCCGCGCGCGCGGCCGGTCGCATTGGTCGGCAACGCTATCAACGCCTGGTGATAGCCATCAAAGAGATATTAGCGGCGGCTATTGCCGCTGGTGGTACCACGATCAACGACTTTGCCGACAACGAAGGACGTCCCGGCTATTTTCGCCAGGAATTACAGATCTATGGACGTGGCTCTGCCCCCTGTCCTCAGTGTGGTGGTACCATCCGTTCCTGTCGAATCGGACAGCGTTCGACCTTTTATTGCAGTAGTTGCCAGAGGTAGCAGCAATGGACCAGTTTTCTTTTTCATACCGGGTTGGTATCGGCGATATCAATTATGGCGGTCATGTTGGTAATGCCGCCGTTCTGACAATCTTTCAGGATGCCAGACTGGCATTTCTGGCTTATCTCGGCCCTTTTTCCGAGGTTGAGGTGGGCGGCTGCGGTCTGATCATGCCGGAAGCGCACCTTTATTATCGCCGGGAGATGTTTCATATGGACCAATTGCAGATATTGGTTCAGGTTGCAGGCCTTAAACGCTCCGCCTTCACCCTGGAATATCGTGCTATCCGGGATGGCGAAGTGACTGCAGAAGGTACCACAGCCATGGTGTGTTTCGATTATCAGCAGCGCAAACCCTGCCGGATGCCGCCACGGTTTCGCGCTGCATTGGAAAACACCCTGCCTGCCGATTGATCTTTGGGTTGGGTCAACCCGCTTTTTTCTGTCTGGTTTCCTGCTTGACGCACTACTGTACAAGCGCTATTGTTCGTCTCTTAATTTTTGATCAGTTGGGGATGAAAAACATGGAAGAATTAAACGATCTGTTGCAGCAGCGCAGAGCGAAAATTGATACGTTCATCAGTGCCGGGGTTAACCCCTTTGCCAACGACTTCAAGGTGATGCACAGCGCCGGGCAGATTGGTGCCAATCACCAGCAGGATTCGCGTGACGAACTTGAAGGCTCCACCACAGAGTATCGTTTTGCCGGGCGCATGATGGCACGGCGTGATTTCGGCAAGGCGGCTTTTCTGCAAGTACAGGACGGTAGCGGTAGGATTCAGGTCTACGTTGCCAAAAAAGAGATTGGCGAACAAGCTTTTGAGCATTTCAAAAAATTTGATATTGGCGACATTGTCGGGGTTTGCGGTGTTCCGTTTCGCACCCAGACCGACGAGCTTTCGATCCGTGCCTTTGAGGTTAAGCTTCTGACTAAATCATTACTGCCTCTGCCGGAAAAATGGCATGGGCTGACTGATGTTGAAACTCGCTATCGTCAGCGTTATCTGGATCTGATGGTCAATCCCGAGGTGCGTGAGGTGTTTCGTAAGCGCAGTCGCATCGTTAATCTGATTCGTGACTTCATGCTTGAGCACGATTATCTCGAAGTCGAGACCCCGATGATGCATCAGATCGCTGGTGGGGCAACAGCCCAGCCTTTCGTGACCCGTCACAACACCTTGAAAATGGATCTGTTTTTACGTATTGCTCCGGAGTTGTACCTGAAGCGCCTGGTCGTTGGTGGTTTTGATCGGGTATTTGAAATCAATCGTAATTTCCGCAATGAAGGGATATCAATTCAGCATAATCCCGAATTTACCATGATGGAATTCTACCAGGCCTATGCCACCTACGATGATCTGATGGATTTTTCCGAAAAACTGATCTGTCATGTGACCCAACAGGTGTGCGGCTCGCTGGTGATCCCTTATGGTGAAAAAATGGTTGATCTGACCCCGCCATGGGAGCGACTGACCCTGAAGGATGCTATCGTCAAGTATGGTGACGTAGAGCTGGAAATACTCAATGACCGTGACCGTTCTCTTGCATACGCCAACGAGATTCTGGGTCTCGAACTTGATGGCAAGATAGGCCATGGTAAATTATTGGCAGAGATCTTTGACGAGGTCGTGGAGCCAAAGCTTTGGAATCCGGTGTTTATCACCCAGTATCCCACTGAAATTTCACCCCTGTCGCGCAAAAATGATGAGAATCCGGAAGTTGTTGATCGTTTTGAGCTGTTCATCGTCGGTCGTGAGTTGGCCAATGCCTTCTCTGAATTGAACAACCCCATTGACCAGAAACAGAGATTTCTTGACCAGCTTAAAGAAAAGGCGGCAGGGGATGAAGAGGCTCATGCCATGGACGAAGATTATATCCGCGCTCTGGAGTACGGCCTGCCACCGGCCGCCGGTGAAGGAATCGGCATTGACCGTCTGGTGATGCTGCTGACCAACTCAGCGAGCATCCGCGATGTTATTCTCTTTCCCCAAATGCGCCCCGAGGCCGGATAAGGCACAAGATTTCATGTCCTATGAGTGGTTTATCAGCCTGCGTTATCTGCGTGCCAAGCGCAAGCAGACATTTATTTCGGTTATCTCCTTTATTTCAATAGCCGGCGTTACCTTAGGTGTTGCCGCGTTGATTCTGGTCCAAGCGGTCATGACCGGCTTTACCGATGGTGTACGCCAGCAGATCCTCGGCAATGTGCCACATGTGTTGATCCAGCGCTATGGCGAAGGTATAGATAACCCTGGTGAGCTGGTAAAGGCGGCAAAACAGATTCCTCATGTCGTCTCGGCGACCCCGTTTGTATCCCGCGAGGCCATGTTGCTGGCTGGTGGTAATGTTGCTGCCGTCAGCGTCAAAGGGGTTGACGAAGACCACAAAATTCTCACTCAGTCGCTACGCACCTGGGATGATAACGAGATCAATCAGCTGTTTTTTGACCCTGAAGATCGTCCCGGGATTATCATCGGATTGGATACAGCGACAACCCTCGGGGTCGATGTCGGGGGATTGGTTAATGTTATCCCTCCGTTATTTAATGTGACCCCTTTTGGCATGATGCCGAAAATGAAGCCCTTTCGGGTCATTGCCGTATTTGAGAAGCAAAGCAGCCTGATCGACAGTTTTTATGCCTATATCCCCTTACCTGAAGCTCAGACGTTCTTTGAGTCCGAGGGGGTGGTCAGCGGTATCGAAATCGAGGTTGATTTGTTTGAACGCGCGCCTTTTGTTGCTGATCGACTTTCCAGTCAGTTCGATTTCCCGACGGTCGTACGCCCCTGGCAGAGTCTGTACGGCTCCTTTTTATCGGCACTCAAGCTCGAAAAACTCGGCCTTTTTATTGTTCTGGCGATTATTGTCCTGGTTGCAGCCTTTAATATTGCCACTACCCTGATCATGGTCGTTATGGAAAAAACTCGTGATATAGCCATCTTGCGTGCCATGGGTGCTAACGCCCGCAGCATTATGAAAATCTTTTTGTTTGAGGGGCTGATTATCGGCACCATGGGGACCCTGCTGGGGACAAGTTTGGGTGTAGCCTTGGCCTACTATGCCGACTCTCTGATCAAGGGGGTTGAGAATATGTTCGGTATCCAGGTTTTCGATCAAGCGGTCTATGGCATGGAGCGCTTTCCTTCAGAGATCGTTGTCATAGAAGTTGTGACCGTGGTGGTAATGGCTATGACTATCTCGCTGCTGGCTACCATTTATCCAGCCTGGCGCGCTTCGCGTATGGATCCGGCAGAGGCGCTGCGCTATGACTGATGAACTCATGGTTGCGGTGTCTCAGCTGTGCAAATCCTTTCAGACTCCGGGTGGTGTTATTGAGGTTCTGCGTGGGATTGATCTGCAGATCAAGCGCAATGAACGGGTAGCGGTGGTCGGAACTTCCGGGGCCGGTAAAACCACCCTGATGCATATTCTCGGCGGGCTTGACGCGCCAACTTCTGGTGAGGTGAGAGTTGAAGGTGAGAGGTTATTTGCCCTGCGTGGGCATGCCCTGGATGCCTTTCGCAACCGTACGGTCGGGTTTGTCTTTCAATTTCACCAGCTGTTACCGGAATTCAGTGCGCTGGAAAATGTCATGATGCCGTGTCTGATTGCCGGCGAGACGCGCAGGGTGGCAAACGAAAAAGCCGCAGCCATTCTTTGTGATGTCGGTTTGGCCCATCGTCTGACCCATAAGCCCGGGGCACTGTCCGGTGGGGAGCAACAGCGGGTGGCCATCGCCCGTGCTCTGGTCAATGAACCACAATTGTTGTTGGCCGACGAACCTACCGGCAATCTGGATACCGGCACCTCAGATGAGATCGTCGGCCTGTTGAATCGCATGCACGCAAGCAAGGGCCTTACCATGGTGATTGTGACCCATAACCTGCCTCTAGCTGCCGGTCTTGATCGTATCCTCAGAATCGAGGATGGGGTGCTGGCAGGAGATGTTTTAAATTGAAGTTGATATCGCCCTCTTCTATAATCACCCATTTGTCTGTTTCTAAACCAGCTGAGGTTTTTGATGTCTAGATCACTTATTGTTGCACTGTTCCTGGTTTTTGTAACCTCTTTCACAGTAGCGGCTGAAGAATTCAGGGTAGCGCAGGTGCAGATCGAGGGTAACCGGCGGGTGGCAACAACCGCTATCCGCGGAGCTATTTCGATCAATCCCGGTGATGTAGTCAGTTATGCGCAGGTGGATGAAAATTTAAGAGCTATCTTTGCTTTGGGTGGTTTTCATGATGTGACCGCGCGTGTCGATGAGGTTCAGGGGAGCAATATTCTGGTTTTCGAGCTGGAAGAACAAGCCCTGGTCAGAACTCTGGAATTCCGTGATAATAAAAAGCTATCAGATCAGAAACTGCGCGATAACACGACCTTAAGACCCCCATTTATATTTGATCACAACCGTGTGCGGAACAGTGTTCAGGAGCTGAAGGACGCTTACATTAAAGAGGGTTTTCATGCCGTGCAAATCAACACTCAGCTGGCCACGGATAATCGCGGCGATGCAACCCTGACTTATCTGGTCGACGAAGGACGCAAAATCCGCATCAAGAATATTAATTTCATTGGGAACGAGGTCTTAAAAAAACGAGCATTGCTCAAAAGTATCGAAACCAAGGAGCGCTGGTTTTTGTCCTGGTTGACGGGGCGTGGCGTCTATCTAGAAGATGTCATGGAAATCGATGTCGAGCGTATCAAAATGGCCTATTACGATATCGGTTACCAGGACGTTATTGTTCAACAACCACAGGTCACCCTGGTAGATGATAAATATCTGAACATTGACATTGAGATTGATGAGGGCCCCCAATATCGGGTCGGAACTTTAAGTGTCAGTGGCGATCTGCTTTTTCCCGAGGATCAGTTATTGGTGCAGGTACAGCTCAAAGAAGGGGAGGTGTTCAGCCGTCTGCAGTTGCGTGACAGTATCATCGCCCTGACCGACCTCTACGCCGATCAGGGTTATGCCTACGTTAATGTCGTGCCATTGACCACAAAAAAGGCAGATCAGTTGCTTTTTGATATCGAGCTGGAGATTGAGCAGGGGGTGCAGGTCAAGGTCGAGCGGGTCGATATCAGTGGTAATGTTCGTACCCGTGACAAGGTGATCCGGCGTGAAATTCCGGTGATTGAAGGAGAACTATACAGTTCCAGTAAAATGAAGGAAGCTAATCGGCGGGTACGTAATCTCGGTTTCTTTGATGAAGTGCAGGTAACGGATCGTCCGGGTTCAGCTGAAGATTTGAGTGTTGTTGAGGTAGCCGTTGAGGAGCGCCTGACCGGAACCTTTTCCATTGGGCTGGGCTATTCATCAGTGGACAAGCTGATGGCTCAAGGGTCGATTTCTCAGGAGAACTTCCTCGGTCGTGGCTTGAACCTCAATTTAAGTGGATCTGTTGGTACTACCAGCAATACGTATTCACTGGCTATTACCGATCCTTACTTTCTCGACACGGACTGGACTCTGGGTGGTGAAGTTTATCGTTCAATGCGCGAATATAATGATTATGATGATGAGCGTACCGGCGGTGCCATCCGTGCCGGCCACCCGGTCAGTCGTAACTCACGAGCATTTCTCACCTACCGCTACGAGCAGAAGGAAATATCTAACCTGAGTCCCATTGCACTGAACAACGCATTCATCGTTGATCAGGCCGGCAAGTCAACCCTTTCATCAATAACGGCACAGTGGGTTCGTAACAGTACTGATTTTTTTGAAGACCCTAGTCGTGGTGGCATCACCAGAATCAGCCTCGAGTATGCAGGTTTGGGCGGAACCGAGCATTTTTTAAGACCGATTGCGTCTCATCGGCAATTTTTTCCGCTTTTTTGGGGAACCGTATTTTCAGTTCATGGCGAAGTAGGGTACATAACATCGACAAGTGATGATGACGTTTCTTTGAGTGAACGGTTTTTCCTGGGCGGCATACGAACAATTCGTGGTTTCAAAACGCGCGAAGTTGGCCCTAAGGATGGCGACATTTTTGTCGGTGGTGAGAAGATGGGTTACTTCAATATTGAGTATCTTTTCCCTATTTATCGCTCCCTCGGGCTGCAGGGTGTGATCTTTTACGATACTGGTAATGTCTGGCGTGATGACGAGGAATATTTTTCCGATATGCGTCACAGTGCCGGCGCTGGTATCCGCTGGCGTAGCCCGTTAGGGCCATTGCGCTTTGAATGGGGGTATAACCTTGACCCACGGGATGATGAGAAACAAAGTGTGTTTGAATTTACCATTGGCCGACCTTTTTAAAACGCTAACAAGGAGACATCATGAAAAAAATCAGTGTAATTGTCCTCGCCCTTTTGTTCCTGGCTCTGCCTGCCTTTGCCCAAAAAATTGGTTATGTTGATCTTCAACGCGCCTTGAATGTTTCCACGGCCGGCGTTGCCGCCAAGCAGCAGATGACCGAAGAGGTGCAAAAATACGAGGGCGAATTCAAGGCCAAGCAGGATGAAGTACTGCAGATGAAGGCTGATCTGGAAAAACAGGCGGCGCTGTTGTCCGAAAGTGCCCGTGCGGAGCGTGAGCGTGAATATCAGCGTCGCGTGACCGATCTACAGCGTTTCCAGCAGGATATCCAGGAAGATCTGCAGCGCAAGGATGCCGAATATACCGGCCAGATCATCAATGAGTTGTTTGAAATCATGCAAACGGTCGGTTCAGAGGCCGGCTATACGATGATTATCGAAAAAAACGAAGGGGCGATTGTTTATGCCGATCCTGAATTCGATCTGACCGATGAGCTGATTAAAGCCTACGACGCGAGTAAATAACCGCGTTTAACGGCAGGAGAAAAAATATGGCAAGCTTAGCGGAATTGGCGAAGCTGGTTCAGGGGGAGGTACGGGGAGATCCGACTATTCAGGTTACACGGGTTGCCCCGATTGACCAAGCCACCGAGGGTGATATCACCTTTGTGGCAAACCCTAAGTATCTGCCGCGTTTAAAGGAGTGCCGCGCTTCGGCGGTGATTGTCGCTCCGGGGGTTGAAGTCGCTGATCGGCATGTCATTGTCACCGCCAACCCCTATCTGGCTTTTGCCAAGGTTCTGGCTTTCCTGCATGATGGCGCCAAAGCAACTGCAGGGGTGATGGCTGGAGCGCTGGTTGCTACCAGCGCCGATGTTGATCCTACGGCCATAATTTATCCTGGTTGTGTAGTGGGAGAGGGGGTCGTGGTTGGTGCCCGCACTATCCTGCATCCTGGTGTGTGTCTCTACGATGATGTTGTCATTGGCGCGGATTGCTGTCTTCATGCTCAAGCTATAGTGCGCGAAGGCTGCCGTCTTGGCGATCGAGTGATTTTACAACCATCGGCAGTGATCGGTTCCGATGGATTTGGCTTTGCTTCCGATGGCTCAGGTTATTTCAAAATCCCTCAGGTGGGGATTGTTGTGCTTGAGGATGATGTCGAAATCGGTGCTAACTCTTGTGTTGATCGCGCCACCCTGGGCGAGACCCGAGTGCGGCGTGGTACTAAAGTTGATAATCTGGTACAGATTGGCCACAACGTCGATATTGGAGAAGACTGTATCATCGTTGCCCAGACAGGTATTGCCGGCAGTACCCGTATAGGTAACCACTGTACTTTTGGAGGTCAATCGGCAGTGGCCGGACACTTGAAAATAGGAGACCATGTCACTATTGGTGCCCGGGGGGGTGTCAGTGGCAATCTGGACGCACCTCATCAAATTCTTTCTGGTATTCCCTTGATGCCTCATAAGGAGTGGCTGCGTTCGACTATGACTCTGCCGAAATTGCCGGAAATGCGTAAGGATTTGCAACAATTAAAAAAGCGATTAACAGAATTGGAAGCACTGCTGAAGGAGGATGGACGTGCTTGAATTGAATATACAGCGGATCATGGAGATTCTTCCTCACCGTTATCCGTTTCTGCTGGTGGATCGGATCGAGGAAATTGAAGAGGGGAAGAGGGTGAATGGTTACAAAAATGTCACCATCAACGAACCTTTTTTTCAGGGCCATTTTCCCGGACTTCCGATTATGCCGGGGGTGCTGATTGTCGAAGCAATGGCGCAGGTGGGCGGCGCTTATGTTACGATAGTCGATAACATTGAAAAAGACCGAGTTACCTACTTTGTTGGTATTGACAAAGCACGTTTCCGCAAGCCGGTCATGCCTGGCGATGTCCTGCGCATGGAACTGGAGTTACTGTCGCGTCGCCGTGGTATTTATCAATTTCTCGGTAAAGCCTATGTCGGCGACACCCGAGTCGCAGAAGCGGAATTGAAGGCAACTTTTGCTAAAAAATAATTCTACACTGGAGTCATCCATGATCCATCCCACCGCTATCATCGCCCCTGGAGCTAAGCTCCATTCGAGCGTGACCGTCGGTCCTTATTCAGTGATCGGTGAGCACGTCATTATTGGAGAAGGAACCACGGTAGCACCTCATGTTGTCATCGAGGGGCGCACCGAGATTGGCTGCTTTAACCAGATTTTTCAATTTGCCTCGATTGGAGCTGTCCCCCAGGATCTGAAGTTTAAAGGTGAAGCATCAACCCTGAAGATTGGTGATCGTAACCGCATCCGGGAATTTACCACCATTCATCTGGGTACAGAGGACGGCGGCGGGGTGACCACTGTTGGCAACGACTGTTTGTTGATGGCCTATTCCCATGTGGCTCATGATTGTATCGTCAGAAATCATGTCATCCTCGCTAATGCGGCAACCCTGGCCGGGCATGTCCAGGTTGATGATTACGCCATCCTTGGTGGTCTGTCTGCGGTTCATCAATTCACCCGGGTGGGCTGTCATGTGATGGCCAGTGGTGGATCAATGATTGCCCAGGATGTTGCGCCATTCTCCATTGTCCAGGGGGATCGGGCAAAAACCGTAGGCTTAAATACCACCGGTCTCAAACGTCGTGGATACAGCGATGACGCACTGGCAACCATCAAGAAACTTTACAAGCTGGTGTTTCGCTCTAACCTGAAATTGGAAGAGGCGATAACAACCATCGAAACCGAATTTGATGTGAGCGCTTCTGAAGTTGCTATCTATCTGGATTTTCTTAAATTGAGTGAACGCGGGCTGGCGCGCTAAGCATATAATTTCATTTAAAAAACAGAAGTTGTAAGTTCCGTTGTTGGGTCCTTGCCTTCTGTTTTTTTATCGGATGTGAATCTTGAGTGACTATCTAGCCAAACGTCGTGTCATGATTGTTGCCGGAGAATCTTCCGGAGATCTCCATGGCAGTCACTTGATTAAAGCTGCAGCGGCTAGTTACCCTGACATCAGTTTTTCTGGGGTTGGAGGTCGTCGTATGGAGGCGAGCGGTTGTGACATCCTGATTCCCTCAGATGAGCTTTCGGTGATGGGGGTGACCGAGGTTTTGGGGCGCTTGCCGACCATCATCAAGCATTTTCGTCACTTGGCGGTTATGCTGAAATCATCCCAACCCCCCGATCTGCTGGTGCTGATCGACTTTCCAGATTTCAACCTGCGTCTAGCCCGGGTGGCCAAGCAAGCCGGGGTGCCGGTTCTCTATTACATCAGCCCTAAGGTCTGGGCCTGGCGTTCCGGGCGCGCTCGTGTTATTGCCGAGCGTGTTGATCGACTGGCGGTGATTTTTCCATTTGAGCCGGAAATTTATTTGCCTTTTAACTTGCGAGCCGAGTATGTGGGAAATCCGCTTCTGGATGAGTTTTCCGCCCGTCCCCAGGATCTGCATATCAGAAAGCAACTGGATTTGTCTGCGGATGCCAAGATTGTTGGAATTTTCCCAGGTAGCCGTCAGAGTGAATTGAACTATATTTTTGCTACACTGGTGACCACAGCAAAAAAACTGTATGAGGATGATCCGCGTATTCAGTTTGTCATGCCGGTGGCCCCTTCCTTGCGCCGTCGTGACCTGGAAGCCCGCCTGGCTGAGGCTGACGCCCGGTTGCCGATCCACCTGGTAGAGGATAATATTTATGCGGTTGCAGCATCCTGTCAGGCAGTAATGACAGTATCTGGTACGGTGACCTTGCAACTGGCATTGGTTGGTACGCCCATGGCGATTGTTTATAAGGTTGCCCCTTTGAGCTATGCCATTGGGCGCCGGCTGATCAAAATTCCTTATGCCGGCCTGCCTAACATTATTGCCGGTCGTGAAATTGTCCGCGAGTTCATTCAGACTGATGCACAACCTGAGGCGCTGAAAGCAGAAATATTACGGTTGCTAAATGATACTGAATACCTTCAGCAAGTTCGTGACGATCTGGCCCTTGTGCAGGAACAACTCGGTAGGCCTGGCTGTTCACAACGGGTTGCAGACATAATTGCAGACATGGTTGGTATTCAGCAGAAAAAGGGTGCGTGACGGAATGGATAAAGCAAGAAACATCTATGTAAGGATTGTTTCCTACGCTGCTCC
>CAZMFD010000070.1:0-12089 GCA_964565445.1 uncultured Geobacteraceae bacterium | reverse complement strand
GAGATGGGCGTCGCCATCGGTGTCGCCATGGATGGAGGGGTGATTGAATTCGGTGATTGCGAAGGAGCGATCAGACTGGTTCGTGACGAAGTCGGTAAGGGAACGCCCCTGGGACGGATTCTAGGTAACGGCGCCGAAATGACCGGTAAGGCCTTCGCCGTCGAGCGGGTTCCGGTGGTTAAAGGGCAGGCTCTGCCGGCTTATGATCCACGCACGGTTCAGGGAATCGGCGTGACCTACGCTACCAGTACCATGGGCGCAGATCATACCGCCGGCTACGCAGTGGCGACCAACATCCTTAAGGTCGGCGGCGATGTTGATCCCCTCAAGCCGGAAGGCCAGGTCGAACTGTCGCGCAACCTGCAGATCGCCACGACTGCCATCGATTCCACCGGCATGTGTCTTTTCATCGCTTTCCCGATTCTCGATCAACCGGAGACCTTTGACGCGTTGCTCGAGATGCTGGGGGCGTTTTACGGTATCGAGATGACTGGTGACGATGTTGTTGCCTTAGGTAAAAAGGTTCTTAACCTGGAGCGGGAGTTCAACAAAAAAGCCGGTTTCGGTGCTGAAGATGATCGTCTTCCCCGGTTTTTCAAGACCGATCCGCTGC
Organism: uncultured Geobacteraceae bacterium; assembly: GCA_964565445.1. Classification (GTDB taxonomy): domain Bacteria; phylum Desulfobacterota; class Desulfuromonadia; order Desulfuromonadales; family Geopsychrobacteraceae; genus Pelovirga. The sequence goes on along the minus strand of CAZMFD010000070.1, from coordinate 11,476 downwards.
CGCCGCACAATATTACCTTCGCGGTCAAGGATGAGGAACTGGACGAGCTTTACAACTGGAGCTGATATTTGTTGATACCTGATGGAAAACCGGGGCCCTTGCGAGGGCGCCGGTTTTTTTAATAGAAAGCTGACGATGCAAGCTGCTGCCGATCTGCAATTGCAGTTAATCCTGGATTTCGAATTGATCAGCGCATTCTACCCGCTGCTGCAAAAGGGTGTCTGGTTGCCGGCTTCAACTGGCTGCAGCGTTATGATGCTGCTCAACAACCAGTTGGGAATCGCTGAAAGCTATGTGCAGAACCGGATTACGACCCTGTTTCTTGATGGCAAGCCGATTGATGATCTGACCTCTGCAGTGGTTAACAACGGATCAATCCTGGCCTTGTCAACTGCCATGCCCGGGCTGGTTGGGTCGACCATGCGCCGCGGCGGACACCTGGCCGCCATGCGTGAAGCGATCAGCTATCATCATCCCCGACAGTCAGTAACGACCGGCTTGGGCACCATTAAAATCAAGCTGTTCAATATGCTGATGAAAGAGGTCGGCCCCTCGCTGCTGCAACGAGGTATTGTTCTTTCGCGAGCTGAGTTGATCACCTTACTGACGGAAGACGTTTCTTCATTCATGAACCAATGCGACGCTGTTGCTCTGAATAACCAGCCGTACCCCTGTGCTGAGTTGAGTGGAAAACTGCTGAAAACGCTGTCCCCTCAACAGACGATTTTACTAAAAATCAAGTGGAAAGACTGACCTTTTCCCCTCACTTTTTGATCCTGCCTACAGCTGTTGATCTCCATAAGCGGAGGAGTACCATGATACAAGTGACAGTCAAACTGTTTGCTTCATTTCGGATCGGACGCTTCGTTAGAGAAATCAGGGAATACCCCCCGGCGACGACGGTAGGCGATGTTGTCAGGGATCTGAAGGTTCCTGAAGCGGAGGTTGGTATTTTGTTGCTGAATTTTGTTCATGTGAATTTACAACACCAACTGGCCGACGGAGATTCCTTGTCGATCTTTCCTCTGGTGGGGGGAGGGTGAGATGAAGGGCTTTGACAGGGAGAAGCTGAAGGTTTTTTTTGCTGGTCATACTGATGAAGATTTGGTCTCATGGCCGAATGAAGTGAAACTGATGGATCAGTTTGGTTTGACTTGCAGTGAGGCAGACGAACTTATCATGACATCCGGTTTTCTGCCGGCACGCTATCAGCGCAACCGTCAAATGATAACAACAGAGCAGCAACTCAAGCTATTGAGGTCACAGGTGGCCGTGATCGGCTGCGGTGGTCTGGGTGGCTACGTCATTGAAGAACTGGCGCGACTTGGTGTCGGTCGATTGCGGGTGATCGACCCGGATGTTTTTACTGAGCATAACCTCAATCGACAACTGTTTGCCACCATGAACAACCTGGGTACATCCAAGGTTGTTGCTGCGCTCAAGCGGGTGCAACAGATCAATCCTGCGGTTTGCGTCGATCCCCGACAGGTTGCTGTCGGATCTGATAACGGAATTGATTTATTGACGGGAATGGATGTCGTGGTTGACGCTATCGACAATATCAGCGGTCGCCTGGAGCTGGCGCAGCTCTGCAGTCGGCTTGGCATCTCTCTGGTTCATGGGTCAATTGGTGGTTGGTTCGGCCAAGTGGGTTGTATTGCACCCGGTCAACCGACTATGCAGAAGCTCTATCCCAACCCGACCGCAGATAAGGGGATTGAGACGACATTCGGCACTCCGTCCTTTACCCCGGCGGTTGTCGGAAGCATGCAATCAGCGCAAGTCTGTAAAATTCTTCTGGGACAGGGGTGGCGGTTGGATGAGGGGATATTGGCCGTGGATTTGCTGCAGATGCAGTTTGATAACATGCCAATGTGATGATTCATCTTAGTCAGGTTGTTCATCGGCAGAAAAAACTAACAAACAAACAGGAGGATAGTATGTTCAGGCTGATTTCAATCGGATTAACCTTTTTTTTCATGTGCGGTCTTTTCAGTCCAGTAACTGCGGCAGAACGATTGCGTCTGGCCACCACCACCTCAACCGAAGCCTCCGGCCTGTTGGCGAAGTTGCTGCCACCCTTTGAGCAGGCTAACGACTGCAAGGTGGACGTGATCGCGGTCGGTACCGGCAAGGCCCTCAAACTGGGAGAATCCGGCGATGTGGATGTTGTACTGGTGCACGCCCGCAGCCTGGAAGACAAATTCATGGCCGATGGTTACGGCAGCGACCGGCGCGATGTGATGTATAATGATTTTGTTCTACTTGGCCCGCTACATGATCCTGCCGGCGTTATGGGCGACAACGATCTGACAGCGGTAATGAGCAAGATCGCAACGTCAGGACTCAGCTTTGTTTCACGGGGGGATGAATCCGGTACTCATGTTCGGGAGCGTCAGCTCTGGCAGGCTGCCAATGTCGTTCCTCAGGGAGACTGGTACCTGGAGGCAGGGCGTGGCATGGGAGAAGTCATCATCATGGCCAACGAACGCCAGGGCTATACCTTAAGCGATCGCGGGACGTACCTGGCATTTAAGGACAAGGTTGATCTCAAACTGGTCTTTGCCGGCGATGAGCGCCTGTTTAACCCCTACGGGGTGATTATGGTGAATCCGGCCCGCCATCCCCATGTTAAAGAAGATCTGGCCCGGAAATTCCTTGACTTTTTGACCTCTGAGGAAGGACAAGGTTTAATTAACGGTTTTAAAATGGACGGAGAGCAACTTTTTTATACGCACTAAGAGGCATGCGTGAATTATTTGTCCGACTCCCTGCTGGCCGCTGTTGCATTAATACTCAGCTTTGATCGGGAGGTTCAGCTTGCAGTCTGGACCTCTGTTTATACTGCCGGTGTGGCCATTGTCATCGCCGCTACCCTCAGCATACCGATCGGTTTGTGGCTGGGATTGAAGCGGTTTCGCGGTCGCAGGGTGTTGATTACCCTGCTTAACACCTTGATGGCGATGCCGACGGTGGTTATTGGTCTGGTCTTGTTTGGTTTGTTCAGCCGCCAGGGGCCGATGGGTGAGTTCGGGTTGCTGTTTACTCCGGTGGCAATGATTGCCGGTCAGACTGTGCTGGCCATCCCCATCGTCGCTAATTACGTCCTTGCCTGCGTCAACGGAGCTGACCATCGGGTGATTGATACCGCCAGAACCTTAGGCGCTACACAGTTCCAGGCGTCGATTCAGCTGATCAAAGAAATTCGCTTTGGTGTCATGGCCGCGCTGATAGCGGGATTCGGGCGAGTGATCGGTGAGGTCGGCGTGGCGATGATGCTGGGCGGCAATATCCGTGGGTCAACCCGCACCATGACCACCGCCATTGCCCTTGAGACCAGCAAAGGGGAATTTGTTTTTGGTCTGTCCCTGGGTATCGTCCTGCTTTGTGTCGCATTGATTGTCAACCTGTTTCTCAACATGTTACAGCAGAGGTGATGGCGTCGCAAAAACTCACCAACTGCTACGTTGCCGCAACTGTCTCCCTGCTTCGACGTACATAAGTACGACTCATTGCTCGACAATTGCGCGCCTTGCATTTGGCGTTTTTTGCTTAGCCATCTAACCTGACATGTTTTGCAAAAGCAGTAAAGGTAGGACGATGGATCCGGTTGTTTCATTGCAGCAGGTTGTCTTTTCTCGCGGTGATTTTCGTTTGTCCGTCGATGATCTGGAGCTTTTTCGAGGAGGAGTTTACGCCTTGACCGGGGCAAACGGTGCAGGCAAGAGTACCCTGCTGAGAATCATGGCCCTGCTGATCGATCCACACCGGGGAGTTATTCAGTTTCCCGGCTCAACCACCAGGGATCCTGATCTATTGCGCAAAAACGTCACCTATGTTGAGCAATCTCCCTACCTGTTTCAGGGAACTGTCAGCGACAACCTGGCTTTCGGGCTCAAATTGCGAGGGGTTGCCCGAGCGGAGCAGGAGCGCAGGATCAGGTTGACCCTGTCCATTGTCGGACTCGAAGGTTTTGGACAGCGTAAAGCCAAAGAGCTGTCCTCCGGTGAAACTCAGAGAGTGGCGTTGGCGCGGGCCCTGGTGTTTAAACCCGACATATTACTGCTGGATGAACCAACGGCAAACATCGACGTTAACAGTCGCCCCGCCTTTGAGAGGCTGCTGGCGCGCCTGCCAAAATATGGGGTCACCGTTGTTTTTTCAACCCACGACCGCTTTCAGGCGCAGCGTGTTGGTGCTGAGCTGCTATGCATCCAGAATGGCAGGATGCAGGGGCAGGATTCCTTATGTCTTTTTTGAACAATCTGCCTGATAACAGCGTACGGCGCTTGACCAAGGTTTTAGTCAGGACGATTCACCTGATCGGTATGGCGGGAATGTTTGCTGCCGCCATGTACGGAGCTTCGGAACCGACCTATTTTTATCTGACGATGGTTTCCGGCGTTGTATTGGTCGGGATGGAGGCCTATTCCGGCTGGATCTGGTTTGTACAGTTACGGGGTTTTGCCGTTTATCTGAAATTACTGCTGCTGGCGTTATTACACGTTGCCCTGCAACACACCATAGTCATTTTGGTTGCAGTGATTGCCATCTCAGGCTTCATGTCCCATGCCCCGGGCTGGATTCGCTATTATTCGCTGCTGCATAGAAAAGTTGTTTATTCGCAGAAGGATCTGCTCGGATAAAATCAGCCCAGTTGAGCTGTGCTGATTCTCCTTACTCTTTACGCCTCACGCCTCACGGACTAGAATAACAAATCAATGAGTATTCAGATAACAGGAGGCAAAAAATGAAACATGTCGTTATTACCGGAGCAAATCGGGGCATCGGCCTCGAACTGGCACGTCATTACCAGCGTGAAGGATGGCAGGTCACCGGCGTCTGTCGTGAATCCTCAACGGATCTGGCCGCGGTGGCAGAGGTCATCGACAAAATTGATGTTACCAGTGCCGCAGATGTGAAGCGTCTTGTCGATATTCTGCACGACAAAACCATCGATCTGCTGATCAACAACGCCGGCCTGCTGAACGATGAGGTGCTCGGTCAGCTTGATTTTGATTCCATCCGTCTACAGATGGAAATCAATGCTTACGCACCATTGCGTATCAGCGAAGCCTTGCTGCCGAATCTTGTTGCCGGCAGTAAAATCGCCCTGATTACCAGTCGTATGGGCTCGATTACCGATAATGATTCCGGTGGACGTTACGGTTACCGTGCTTCCAAGGCTGCTCTCAACGCCTTTGGCAAGTCCTTGGCGGTTGATTTAAAGGATCGTGGCATCGCGGTGGCGCTACTGCACCCCGGTTATGTTAAAACCCGGATGGTCAATTTCGGCGGTCTGATCTCGCCGCAAGAGTCAGCACTGGGTCTGGCACAGCGGATATCGGAATTGACTATGGAAAACAGCGGCTTTTTCCGGCACAGCAACGGTGAAGAGTTGCCCTGGTAGCAAGCGAATCTTTTTATGGTAAAACGCGATGGTATCTTTTCTTCATAAAGAGCGTCTCGATACCGTGGTTGAGGCATTGTTGGCCTGCGGTGCCTCGTCGGTACTGGACCTCGGCTGCGGACCGGGAGAATTGTTACTGCTGCTGGCCGAGCACCAACAGTTCCGGCGTTTGGTCGGAATCGACACCTGCCTTGACGTATTGCAGGAGGCTCGCACGCAACTGACCCATCATCAGCATCTTCCCGATGGCCAACGCCTGGCACTGTATCAGGGCTCTTTCACCGAATGTATCAGTGATCTGCAGGGCTTTGATGCGGTGGCCCTGATCGAGACCATCGAGCATATCCCTCCGGGGCGCTTATCTCTGCTGGAGCGGGCGGTATTTTCCGGCTATGCACCACAGACCGTGATCATCACCACCCCCAATAGCGAATATAATCCTCTTCATGGCATGGCTCCCGGGCAATTTCGCCATCCTGATCATCAATTCGAGTGGGATCGCCAGAAATTGCGCCGCTGGGCGCAAGGGGTGGCCGGGCGCAGCGGTTATCAGGTGAGCTTTAGCGATATTGGTGAGGTGGATATGCGATTGGGAGGATCATCGCAGATGGCATTCTTTTGGCGCGCCGATTAAGAGCATAGTCCGACAGGCTCCTAGGTAGATTTTTTCTTGTCCTTGGCTTTTTTCCCGTCTTTTTTAGGCTCTTTGGACTTTTCCAGCTTTTCCGGCTTACAGATATCACTCTTGTCCTTGGTCAAGGCATCACATTTTTTACAGACAAATTTTGCCTTGTTTTTTTTAACCTCGGATTTACCTTTTAGACAGCTCATCTGCTAACCTTTTAGACAGTCGTAATATAGATGGTATTTGCAACCTTGCGAATAGGTACTTTGTTATAATCAACTAGAATGGTCAGTTATTGCAAGTGATGACTGAAGAATGCGGGAGGATCACCATGGAAAAATTGACTTTGATACGCCATGCCAAGTCTGACTGGAGCAGCGCTGCGGCAAGCGATTTTGATCGTCCCCTGAATAGCCGTGGGAATAAAGCAGCGCCGGTGATGGCTGCGCGTATCCGTGGACGTGACCAGATCCCCGACCTGCTGGTCAGCAGTCCGGCCCAGCGAGCAGTTGAAACAGTTGAATTGCTGGCACATGAACTTGATCTGCCGCAGGACCAGATTATATGTCAGCGGGGCATTTATGAAGCTTCCCTAGAAACATTGATTGAGATTGTACGTCACCTACCCGAAGCGGAACATGTCGCGCTGGTCGGCCATAACCCGGGGCTGACTCAGTTGGGCCAGTGGCTGTGTCCCCAAGCTCCCGAATGGCTGCCGACCTGTGCGGTGCTAGAACTTGAGTTGGCGGTTGGCGACTGGCTCTCGGTTTCGCCAAGTTGCGCTACCCTGCTTTATTACGATTATCCGAAAAAATAATGGAGAGGCCATGAGCGAAGGTAATGAGAAGTTCAGGGGAAAAAAACCCAAACAGCGGCGCAAATATGAGCGTGACAGTGGTGAACGCGTTGCACCCCGGAAAAGTATCGATAATAAAACCTACCATAAAGAGCTTAAACGCCTGCAGGTTGAGCTGGTTAAGTTGCAGGAATGGATTCGCCAGAAAAAACTCAAGGTGGTCGTGATCTTTGAAGGCCGTGACGCCGCCGGCAAAGGCGGGGCCATTACCCGAATCACCGAGCCTCTGAATCCACGCATCACCAGGGTGGTGGCCTTACCGGCCCCGACGGAACGGGAACATAGCCAATGGTACTTTCAGCGTTATGCGGAACACCTGCCCGCCGGTGGCGAGCTGGTTCTGTTTGATCGTAGCTGGTATAACCGTGCCGGGGTCGAGCGGGTCATGGGCTTCTGCAGCGAATCCGAATACCGGGAATTCATGCGTTCCTGCCCTGAATTTGAGCAGATGCTGGTTCGCAGCGGTATTATTCTCATCAAGTACTGGTTTTCCATTTGTAATGAAGAACAGGAAAAACGTTTCCAGGCGCGTAACGCCGATCCAGTCAAACGTTGGAAGCTCAGTGAGATCGACCTGCTGTCACGCGCGCGCTGGATCGACTACAGCATCGCCCGCGATGAGATGTTCATTCATACCCACATCAAGGAAGCGCCCTGGTATCAGGTCGATGGCGATGTTAAAAAACGCGCCCGTCTCAATGTTATTTCCCATCTGCTCAGCCAGTTTAACTATGAAGATCTGACCCCAGGCCCAGTCGAGCTGCCACAGCGACCACCGGAAATCGGTTACGATCGCCCGCTTGTTGATGAACCGGATTATGTGCCGGAGAGGTATTGAGCCTGCATCACGAGGGAGGATAAACCATGAAATTGCACCCGAATCGTCATCCCATTATCTATGTCCGTGGTTTCGCCATGCGCGATGCCGAGATTGAAGAGACCGTCAACACCCCCTACATGGGGTTTAATCTCGGTTCGACGCGGATCAGACAATCACATGATCGCTCCTTTCTGCACTACATCTTCGAGTCTCCCCTGATCAGGCTGATGAAAGAATACGACTATCAGGACGTCTATCTGGAGGGGAATATCCGCACTGGGCGTATTTCGCAGCAGAGCGTGATTATCTATCGCTATTATGAACAGGCACAAACGGGAGAGGGCCGACGCCCGGGCATTATCGAAGCCGCCAGAGGACTGGGCGATCTGATTGAACAGGTAAGACATCAGGTGTGTGGCAGTGATCCCGAGGCTGAACGCGACTTCAAGGTGTATCTGGTGGCTCATTCCATGGGGGGATTGATCTGCCGCTGTCTGCTCCAGAATGATCAGGTCGGCAGCAGAATTGCAAAGCTCAGTGTTGATAAGGTCTTTACCTATGGAACCCCGCACAACGGTATTGAAATCGGCGGGATCAATGTTCCAAGGATGTTGGGACTGTGGGACATCAGCAACTTCAACCGTAAGCATATTGCCGAATACCTTGATCTTCCTCCGCGCGCCGGTAACGTTAATCACCTGAACGAAAAATTTCCGACGGAGCGATTTTTTTGCCTGGTCGGCACCAATCCACGTGATTACAGCCTGGTCCGTGTTGGCGTCGGTACGGCCAGCGATGGTTTGGTGCGCATCGAAAATGCTTATGTCGAAGGAGCGCCCCGCGTCTACTGTCATTTAAGCCACAGCGGGCATTACGGCATGGTGAACTCCCAGGAAGGCTACCGCAATCTGGTACGTTTTTTGTTCGGCGACCATCGGGTGTTTCTGCGCCTGGTGCCGGAGGAATTGCCACTGCCACCCGCTATCCGTAAGGACTACGAGGCCGACAAACAGGTGCGTGGCTCTTACCTGTTTGAATGCACCATGACGCCCAGGGGTGAGTTCCCGATTCCCCTCTCTGATCGTCGCGCCGAACATGCATCGGCGGTTTTTCGAACCTACGACGAGATGTTTTACCCGGAGCGAGCTCAACTGGCGCAGCCAAGATACCCGGTACTGGGCAGCATTTTTCTCGATTCCGCAAAAATTACCTCCGGAAAAACCATGGTGTTCACCGTGGATCTAGCCGTGCGTAGCACTGACTTTGTGGTCGATGGCTTCCTCTCCATCAACCGGCGTATTCCGGATGAAAACCTTTACCGTGACAAAATTGTCCTGAATATTGTGTTAAATAACCAGGGCTGGACGCTGCGCTATGTCGAATCAGACAACAACTGGGGCGAAAACCGGGGCACCGAGCTAAGCCGGGATGAAACCGGGCAATACATTCCACTAAGCAACCGCAAGGGGTTTCGTGCCAAACTCTACTTTGATGTGACCTCCTGGGAATAATCGAAGCCTGATCAGGGTGGATACCCTGATGGAGACAAACGGCAATAACGAATCAGGCGAATCGTGGTTCCTGACCCTCACATTATCGAAATCAGAGGTATAGGCTATCGCAAAAAAACATCATCTAAATGCTGAAAAAAACGGTCGCACTAACCGGCCATCATCATTGCCGCCAACCGGACAAGATAGTTGCGGCGAGACACCCTGCAACTGAACTATCAATACCCGGATCCATTTCAATATCTTAAGGTCCCAACCCTCCCTGCGCCAGTTCAGTTACCCTTTTTTCACAGCAACTTAGCCGCATCCCATCTCATAAATAGAGCTAATCTTTTTTTTTGACTTGTGGATTGTGATAAGAATTTTGCTACCCCGATAAATAGATTCCTGCCCATTGTCTATCCTTCATCAAGGTTTAGAATGTAGAGGTCACAGGCTGAGCATCAGAGGGATTGTTGACTCGGTCAAGTCCGACAACTTTATCCTGGACTACGGAAACGGTGTCATTAAGGTAGAAATAGATGATGGTGATCAGGATGCAGACGACTACAAACTTGTGGCTGGAGACAAGGTCACGCCAAACGGCATAACCATGAAGGTTTTCCACCTTGTTTCCGTCGCCAACCTGTCCGGACATCGGTACCTGTTCTCAGAGCGGCCGCACTTGGGCCGCTCTTTTGTCGTCTTAGAGAGGAAATCGTCTTGATCTTTCAGAAATTAGTGGCAACAGACCTCGCAATCCTCGGAGCAGTCATTGCTGTCAGAACAGTTTGCGAGCGGGGAGAGAAGTTTCTTTGAAAAGGCACCCTGTTCTTCCGCTATGTTCAAGATGAAGTCCAAACCCTTAATTGATAATTGTCCTAGACCCTTTGCTGAAAGAGAGTGTTGTCATGAATGATACGTTGCAGGACATTGAAAAAGTTGAACTTGAGGATGATCTCCAGAAATTTTCGCAGCCACGACAAGATGAGGAGCCTGATAGCGAGAAGTTAGCTGTGGTTGAGAGTGAAAAAGACGAGCAGGACACTGCTGAGGAGACTGAAAATTTTTCGATGGATGCGATCAAACTTTATCTCAAAGATATTCAGAAAACCGCTCTGCTGGCGGCTGAAGAAGAACGGGCGCTGGCCAGGCGCATTGATGACGGCGACATGGCTGCCCGCGATCGCATGATTGAGTCGAATCTGAGGTTAGTCGTCAAGATTGCCAAACGATATATGAACCGCGGCCTGCCGTTTCTTGATCTGATTGAAGAAGGGAACCTCGGTCTGATCAAGGCTGTTGAGCGTTTCAAACTGAGCAAGGAGTGTCGTTTTTCAACTTATGCGACCTGGTGGATTCGTCAATCGATTGAACGTGCCATCATTAACCAGAGCCGGACGATTCGCCTGCCGGTCCACGTTTCTGATCATATCAATAAAATGATTAAGATCACCAGAGAGTTGGTGCGGGCTTATAATCGTGAGCCGCAGGTCACAGAAGTGTCTGATGCGATGGGCGTTGATCCGTCTTATATTCGACGGCTCATGGTCTTGCTTAACAAAACCTATTCCATTGAGCACCCCATGGGGGAAAACAGTGATTACAGCCTTATTGACACTATCGAGGACACCTCGGTTGTCAATCCGCATGAACTTGTTGAAAGTCTTAACAAATATCAGGTTCTTTCGCAGCTTCTAGCGAGCCTCAGTGACGATGAAAAGAAAATTATCGCTTTGCGCTTCGGTCTCGATGATCGTGAGCCGCAGACCCTCGACACCATTGGCCGCCAGTTTAACGTTACCCGCGAGCGGATTCGACAGATTGAAGCCAAAAGCCTTGAGAAATTACGTGCTCTTCTCGCTGAGCATGATCCGTCTCTGGTGGCAGATAACTCAAGTGAAGCTCTACGGACTTAAGCACACGACATCGTTGATGTCGACTTCCCAGTGGACACCTCCTTGAGCCCCTTGGCCAGAGATAACCCATCCCGAGGACCTGGATCTGGATCTTATTCCCTTTTGCCAGATGGCAGACGGGATACTGGTAAATTATTCAGTGGAAAAGTGCTTCCTGAATATGCTCACCGCTATCTTGGTGAGTTTCAGTATCGTTTCAATCGCCGCTTTGATCTGTCGACACTGCTTCCGCGAATGCTCGTTGCTGCAGTCAATATAGTCAAGCGCCCAGAGCGCTGGCTCCGCTTAGCGGAAGATCCGTGCTAATCACAAAAAGAAATAACCGAACCACCTACGGGCGCACTGCATGGGCAGGT
>CAZMFD010000069.1:0-12166 GCA_964565445.1 uncultured Geobacteraceae bacterium | reverse complement strand
CAGATCTTACAGCTTGAGCCTTCCTGCTGCAGATAATCCGAGGTTTTCTCTTCTTGCAGCCACCATACGTCCTGCCTGGCCAGCCGATCCATAGTTGTTTGGTAGTCATCCTCTTCCCAGGCTTGCTCACGCACGGCAAAGCAGAGATACCCCCCCGGTCTGGTAACGCGAATCAGCTCGTTAAATGCTTCCGGCCCAACGTGGCCACAGGTAAAAGTGCCGACACTGATAATCGCATCGAATTCACCGTCGGCAAAATCCAGAGGCGCTGTCAGGTCCGCCTGATATAATTTCCGGTACAGCACTTTCTCCCTGGCTTTGTTGAGCATGTGCTCGGAATAGTCAAGCCCTTCGAGGTTCAGATAATCTTCCTGATGGAGAAACTTTCCAACAATTCCGGTCCCGCAGCCGGCATCCAGAATCCGCGCCTGCGGGTCAGTCAAATAAGTCAGCAAGCGCTCACAGGCTAAGGCTGGGGCAACATAGCCAAGCTCACCGAGCAGATCCTGATCGTAGTGGTCGGCCCATTCAGCGTAGGCAGCTGCCAATTCTTTCTTGTCTGCGGCTTTAAGCACCCGCTCGTGAATTTCCTTGCGTTGCATCATTAAACCTCCTGAGAAAGAACAGACCGGAGCAAAAGCACCGGCCGTTGATGAGCTATTTGCGTCCGATAGATCCTGATTAATCGGAACCGCTCTCCCTTGCTGGTCTTCGCCTGATTCAGGTGGGGTTCTCAGCTACGAAGAGCGAGCGATAACTATAAGTTGTGTTTAAGAGTCATTGAAAAAAAGCGGCGTATTTGGTTGATTGTAGTCACCACAAAAACAACTCAACTGACAGGAATACACTACTATGAAGAATAATACCGTGATTGAGCTGTCAGGTCGAGACACGTCTTTAGATGCCTTGATCGAGTTGCTGGAGAAATCGGGGGAAGACGTACGGAAAGGTCAGAAAGGGTTATCGCAGTCCCACGCGGCTGAGGAGTTTTCCCAGGTAAAGGTTCAATGGGTGATCGCGATCGAGTTTTTCAAAAATGTTTGTTTTACGCATTCCGATGCGTTTAATTTCAGCAATAATTTTTGGATTGGGTTCGACTTTCAGGCCAGTCTGAAAAACCTTGATGGCATTTTTACGATCCCCCATCAACAAAAGAATCCGTCCCTGTAACAGATAGTGGGTTGAATTGCTGCTATCGCGTTGCATCGAATCCTGGCAAAGCCTCAGCGCCTCTTTTACTTTCCGGCGATCAGCTGTCAATCCTGCCGCACAATAAGCGCGGTAACTTTGCAGCACCGGGTTATTACTGTATTGACCGGCCTGGCTCAAATAGGTCAAGGCAAGCTGATAAGAGCCGCTTTCGGCCGCATCTGTCACCTCATTCAGAATGTCTTCAAAACTATCTATATCCATAGGGACAAAGATTAACACAATTTGTGTGTTATAGAACGAAAATCAATACCATTACCCCATTGGCAGAAGTCCGGGCCTGATTGATGCGAGGTAGTGCCGGCGGGACAATGTCTTTGCCCTATTGATAACGATCAATGATCGGTAGGTGGCCAAGCTTTTTAAATCGGTATTATGTCCCCGGAAAAATGGTCGCGTTGTTGTCCGGGGACACAAAACCAATTTTAAACATAATTGGTATTGTGTCCCCAGACAGCAGACAGCAGCAGTTGGTGAATTTTTGCGACGCCGTTAGAAATCATCCCAGCCGTCGAGAACCGACGACTGATTGTAGGCCGACACTGTCGATTCAAAGAAGTTGCTTTTAACGCTGCCTTCACCTTCCGTATCGGCCAGTCTTTCCAGGTGGAGATAAGGGTTTTTATCATACCCTTCATAGAGCTTGCCGCCGAACCCGAGCTTGTTCCAGCGTTCGTTGGCCAGCCATTTGGTATACAGTTCGGTAGTTTCTTCGCTGATGCCGAGAATTCCGTCACCGATGATGTGCCTGGTCCAGCCGATCTCCTGCTCAACGGCAGTCCGGAACATGGTTTCAACCTCAGCGGCAGGGAAAAATTCCGGTTCCAGTTCGCGGATTTCACGCACAATCAGTTCAAACAACACACAGTGGGTCAACTCATCACGATTGATGTACCGGATGATCTCCGAGGTGCCGAGCATCAGGTGGCGGCTAGCCAGATTGTAGAAGAAATTAAAGCCGTTATAGAAATAGAGCCCCTCCAGAAGGTAATTAGCGATAAGCGCCCGATAAAAATGCTCCTGCGACGGTTCATCAATAAAGTCCTGATAGATCTGGGCAATGTACTTGTTGCGCTCGAACAGCACCTTATCGGAGCGCCATTTATCGTAGATGGAGTTGCGCCGATCAGCCGGAATGATCGACTCGACCGTATACTGGTAACTCTGGCTGTGGATCGCTTCCTGGTACTGCTGGATAGCGATCAGCAGGTTAACCTCCGGGGCGGTGATAAAATCATTGATGTTGGAGAGGTTGTTGGTCTGGATACTGTCGAGAAAGATCAAAAAGGACAAGATACCATCATAAGCCTGACGCTCTTCGACGGTCAGATGCTTGTAGGGCTCGAGATCACTTGAAAGGTCGGTTTTTTCCGGAATCCAGAAGTTGGCCATCATGTTGCGATACATGCGGTTGGCCCACTGGTAGCGGACATTATTCAGGTTGAAGATATTGGTGCTGTTACCACCGATGATGCGACGGGTTTCCAGGGAATCATCCCCGGCCGGGTTAAACAGTTTTTTTGCCTTCATCACTTCTCCCTTCATCACTTCTCCTTATTCAGCCCGCACAGGAAACACACTCTTCTTTGTCAGTTATCAGATTACTGTTTTTCTGGATACTGCGGGTATAATAAATAGCCTTACAGCCTTTTTTCCAGGCCAGCAGATGAGTCTCAAAAATATCCTTCGCGGTCAGATTGTTGTTGAGGTTGAACAACAGCTCCATGGAAATGCCCGTATCCACCCAGGTTTGCAACTGCGCGACGAGGCTGACCACATCGCGCTGATCGATATTCTTTGACTCCTGATAGTGCCACAGCTTGTCTTTGATAAAGGGAGGGACGATAGGTACGGTGCCGTTGCTGTTGTTATCGATATAAAACTTACTGAAGATCGGCAGAACACTGGCGGTACATCCCTGAACAATAGAGCTGCTGGTGTTGGGCGCTATGGCGGTGATATGGCTGTTGCGGATACCGTGTTCGGCAATCCGCTCGAACAGGGTGTCCCAGTCCAGCGTGCCATGTTCTGCAAACCACTGGCGCTCGCGGCAGAGAATCTTTTCTTGCGCCCATTCACTGCCTTCAAACAGAGGATAAGCGCCCCGTTCCTCGGCCAGCAGACAACTGGCCGCCGTGCAATGATAGGCAAAGGCCTCGCCAACTTCTGCCGCTTTTGCTACCGCCCCGGAGTAGGGGATATTGCGCCGGGCCAGATAATCGGCCAGCCCCATCATCCCGACACCGACAGTCCGTAACAACTCGTTATGCCGCTGCCCCTCGGCGACCGGGACATCGGTAATATCGATACAATTATCCAGAATCCTTACGGATGTTTCGCAGATGGCCGGAAGTTCATCATCTTCGAGATTGGCCATATTGATCGACACCAGATTGCAGGTATGCACCAGTCCCGGCTCAACATCGCGACACAGGGTTGTGCCGTCAAAACGCTGTGGCCCGATACGTGAGGGCTTGACCACCGAATAGGATTCGACACACAGATTGGTACAGGGGATGATGCCGACATGCTTGTTGGGGTTGGCACGGTTGATGGTGTCCTTGAAGGAGATATAGGGCATACCGGTTTCGATCTGTACCTTCATGATCTGTTTATAGAGGGTTTTGGCATTGACCTTTTCAAAGAGCTCGATGTGACCTGCCTCAACCTCGGCATATAAATGATCAAGAGCCTGCTCAAACGTATCACCCCACAGATCGGCCAGTTCATAACCGTATTTGCTGCGGACTTCATGGGGGTCAAACAGATACCAGTCTTCCCCCCCCTCTACCGCACGCATAAAACGATCAGTCACCACCACCTGGGGGAAGACATCATAGGCCTTGCGGCGCTGATCACCGTTCTCGGTCTGGATTTCGAGAAAATCCTCCATATCCAGATGCCAACTGTCCAGCGCCACGGTGACCGCGCCGGCCCTTTTGCCGCCCTGATTGAAATAAAGGGCGATATCATTAACCACGCGGATATTAGGGACGACACCGCCGGCCCGTCCCAGCGAATTACGGATCCGGGCCCCATGGGAGCGGATCCGGCTGATACTCACTCCAACCCCACCGCCACCGGAGCTGATCTGACCGACCTGTTCGAAGGTGTGAAAGATACTGTTGGTGTCATCGTCAAAAGCGGTAATAAAACAACTCGAGAGATTGCCGTTGGGTCGGCGCAGGTTGATGAGGATCGGTGTCGCCAGGGAAATCTTGCGCCGGGCGAGCATGGTGTAGGTATCACGCACGCGCTGCAACCGGATCGTAGAGGGTTGGTTCTGCTCAATCAGGAGGGCGATGGTCAGTAATGCCTCCTGCGGCATTTCAATCACCTGGTTGTCGTACTCAAGCATATAGCGCTTAATCAGCAGGCTGATACCGGCATAGTCGTAATCGTAGTCGTATTCCTGCTTTAAAAATTGACCGGCCTTGTGCAGCTCTTTGTCGGAATATTTTTCCAGCAACACTGGCGAATAAATACCCTTACCGACAAAGTTTTTTACCGTCGCGCAATAGCTCGGATAACGATATTCATAGGGGATGCTCCGGGCAAGGTGAACCCGTTTGTAGAAATCGACCAGTTTGAGCCGTGCTGCCAGGATTCGCCAATCCGGCTCCTCAATGGAAGTCAGGCGCAGGGAGGTCTCAATGACCGTTTCATGAATTTCTCCGGTGGTCATGTTATTGCGAAAATGCAGCCCAAGGCTCGATTCAAGCTTGATTGGATTGATGTCGAGACCTTCGGCGGCCCACTGGATCACTTTGCGAATTTTGGCGATCTCAAGAGGGGCTGATTCCCCGTTACGCTTGATCACCCGATAACGTTTTGCCATTTGATAGACCCTCCTGCCATTTTGCTTTGCTTATAACTATATATAGTGTCGAAGAAGAAAAAGTATACACGATATTGACAACAATTGAAGACTAATTTTGTAATATTTTTTGCGGGAAGAAGATTTTTACTTGCAGTTTGTGGCAGAAAATCTGCTCTGGCAGCAAGAGCCCTTACAGATCGCGGGCGCGTTGGTCGGCATCAGTCAGGCATCATCCTCAGGGGGGTTAGCAGCTGTCAACG
This sequence comes from uncultured Geobacteraceae bacterium, assembly GCA_964565445.1. Taxonomy (GTDB): domain Bacteria; phylum Desulfobacterota; class Desulfuromonadia; order Desulfuromonadales; family Geopsychrobacteraceae; genus Pelovirga. The sequence goes on along the minus strand of CAZMFD010000069.1, from coordinate 6,877 downwards.
AGCGCTCTTCGAGCACGCCACTACTTAAGATGAATATCCCGTTGTGGGAATGGAAAGGTGATATCTTCTTCAGTAAAGCGCTGATAAATCGAAAAATTCAACTGACTGATCAATTTTCCCTTACGATCAACCAGACTCGACGACCAGGCGCGCAACTCAAACAGCAGACCATTATCACCGAACTCAAGGAACCTGACCACCGGTGGGGGAAGCTTCAGAACATCAGGCTCCTGGCCGGCAATCTCAAGCAACAACTTTTCCACCAGGCGAGCGTCACTACCGTAGGCAACACTGACGGGGATACGAAAACGCACTTCGTTGTTGTTGTATTTCCAGTTGATGACATTATCGGTAATAAACTTGGAGTTGGGCACAATCACAGCGATGTTATCGTTATCCAGCACGGTAGTACTGCGGGCACCAATATTGACCACATTCCCCTCAACAGCACCCACCACAATCCGATCACCCATTTTCACCGGGCGCTCAAACATGATGATCAACCCGGCGATAAAGTTGCTGACAATATTCTGCAAACCAAAGCCGACACCGATACCAATGGCTCCAGCCAGCACGTTGAAAGTGGTCAGATCGATCCCCAGAGTCTGGAGGATGACCAAAAGGCCAATCAACAGGATCAGGTAGCGCACCAAGGCTCCGACAGAATAGCGAGCACTCTCGCTCATGCGCATCCGCAGCAATGGCCCCTGCGCCAGCCAGATCTGGATTCTGCGCGCAAACCATAGCAGCCCAACCACCAGCACCACAAAGGACAGGATGCCCCAGGGGGTGATGCGCATACCTGCTGTTTCAATAATCGGCGACTGGAAACTATCCCACAGCCATAACAGGATCGTTTTAAGATTATCCATTCCTGTTCCTCCTGGGCATTAGAGCTGACCGGATCCAGTGCGAACGGGTTATCACTTGCGCGAGGGTGGAATCTTTGGTTCTTTTGTTCGCCCCTTAAGCAACAAAGTCATCATAACTCCCATGGCAAAACCGCCGACAGCTGTTAGAAACAGCAGCAAAACGGTTGATATTTCCCCGGAGAACCATAGAAACTGGATTCTCACCGGAGCGGTATTCTGCAGAATCACAACAGTCAGCAAGGCACCGAGAATGACGAGTAAAACCTGCTTGGTTGTTCGCATTTTTACACCTTTCACAGTCGAGATGAACGATCTTCCAGAAGAACTTCTTTGTTCTATTATAACCTACCATCAAGCATTGGAAATAAATATTACCAGAAGCCATACAAAATCCCCAGGGAGCACAGAGCATGAATCCATAGAACAATGGTTGATCAAAATATAGGTTTTTACTGCCGATTTACGCTGATTCAGCCATCGGAATCATGTTATGAATTCTTTATAAGGCAACAGTTTATAGTCTCATCAGAAAGGAAGCAGCACCCTATGGTCGTTAATTTGATTAATGAACGCGACCGGAATCTGGCCAGACAGCTGGTCGAAGAAAGCGGTTTCACCTTCGAAGAAGAGTACGATCTCTTGTTCGGTAAATTCGAGGACGGTGAACTGGTCGCGACAGCGGCTCGGGATCACAATGTTTTCAAGATGATCTGTATTCGCGAAAGTCACCGCGGCGGACAATGTCTCGGCGAGCTGGTTACCGCGCTGATCGATAGTTGTGCTTACAGTGACATCCGCAATTTTTTTATCTTTACCACTCTGGAAAACCGTGGCGCTTTTGCGCACCTCAACTTCACGCCCCTGGTAACCCATGGTAAGCTCTGTCTGCTTGAACACGGCAATGGGCTGGCCAGCTATCTGCAGCAGCACAGTGCACTCAAACAGGCCGGCAATAATGGCGCGGTCGTTGTCAACTGCAATCCCTTTACCCGGGGACACCGCTATCTGATTGAAGCAGCAGCAGCCCAGGTTGATCACCTGTATATCTTTGTTGTCCGTGAAGACCGTTCACTGTTCCCGTTCGATGTACGCATGGCCCTGGTCAGGGAAGGAACGGCTGATCTGAACAACGTTTCAGTTCTGGACACTTCTGACTATGCCGTCAGCCAGGTGACCTTTCCAGGATATTTTTTAAAGCAGGATGATGATCGCCTGCAGTTACAGATGGAGATTGATCTGCTACTCTTTGCCCGGCAGATTGCGCCATTTTTTGGAATCACTCACCGCTTTATCGGCACCGAACCTTTCTGTCGGACCACTCGTAGCTACAGCGACACCATGCCGTGCATTCTCGGCCCAGAGGGAATCCAGACCATCCAGCTGGAAAGAAAAATCAGTGGAGATGCCCCGATCAGTGCCTTTCGCGTCCGCAAGGCACTGAGAAATGAGGATTATGAAGCGTTACGCAAACTGGTCCCGGCAGCGACCCTGGAGTTTCTGCGCAGCGCTGATGGCCGCAAGCTACTGACTACCAGTAAAAATTATCGCAGGAGGCACTAAAAAAAATGAAGATTATCCATAAGGCTCAGGCCGGAACCATGCAATCGAGCGATCTAATGGTCTTTCTCGAGCCCGCGCCGCAACTGCGGGTCGAAATTGACTCGACAGTAAAAAAACAGTTTGAGCACCTCATTCGCCGGCAGGTAGAAAGCGTTCTTCAGCGTTTCTCGATCACCAGCGGGGTCATCCGCATCAGCGATCGCGGTGCCCTCGATTATGCCATCGCCGCGCGCCTGGAAACCGGTCTGCTGCGCGCCTGCGCCGACGAAAGGAAATCATCATGAACGGTCTCCATTACCGCCAGTGGCAACCGGGACGTAACTTCCTGATCAAGATTGAACCGGGAGAAAGCCTGCGTACCCGCCTTAACGAATTTGCCCTGGACACAAAAATCCAGAACGCAGTGATCGTTTCCGCCGTCGGCTCAGTACGCAAGGCCGAGTTTCGCGGCATTAAATCGGGAGCCAAACGCCCCATTTCTGAACCACGGATGAGCCGTCATCACCTCGAAGGCCCCCTGGAACTGCTTGGTCTTGAAGGTAATCTGATCACCGACAGTTCCGGTAGTGTTGATATCCATCTGCATATTCTGCTGGGAAAAAGTTCCGGTGAAGTCGCTGGGGGTCATCTGTTTGATGCCGAAATTTTTGCCGGTTGCGAAATTGCCCTCTGTGAAATGCAGGTGACCGGGGTTGCTCGCTATGTTTCTAAATCTTCCGGCACCCCAGCTATCTATATAGAGGAGGACTGATCATGGAACATTCATTCCGCTTGCGCCGTTCACTCCTTTACGTCCCGGGCAATATGCCGTCGATGCTGCAGAACATTCCGATTTTTGAGAGCGATGCGGTGATGATCGATCTCGAAGATGCGGTTCCATACAGTGAAAAAGACGCCGCCCGGACCCTGGTCCACAGCTTTCTAAGCACTTACAAGGAGCGCAACAAGGAAATTTTTGTCCGCATCAACGGACTGAAAACAGACTGGTGGCAACAGGACCTGCAGGCGATTCTCCCGGCGCTGCCCGATGGCATCCGCCTGCCGGAAGCCGATTCCTCGGAACTGGTTGAACAGTTGGATACGGTACTGACCGAATTCGAAGAGGAACTGGGAATCGATATCGGCCATTTCAAGATTCTCCCCTCCATCGAAACGGCTGAAGGAGTGATCAACTGCATCAAGACCGCGCGCAGCTCCAACCGCTTGATCGGCCTGGCCTTTGGCGCCGAAGATTATACCGCCAGTCTGGAGATTGAGCGCACCAAGACCGGAGAAGAACTGTTCGCCGCGCGCACCCGTGTGGTCTGGGCCTGTAAATCCGCCGGGATTCAGGCCATTGATACGATTTTTGCCGATGTTTCCGACATGGAGGCCCTGCGCCGCGAAACAGCCCTGATAAAAACCCTCGGCTTCTCCGGAAAATCACTGGTTAATCCACGTCAGATTGAAGTCGTCCATGAGGTGTTCGCCCCAAAGCAGGAAGAGGTCGATTACGCCCTGCAGGTCATTGAAGCGATCCAGAAGGCCCGTGAAATGGGAACCGGCGTCATCTCTCTCGGGGGCAAGATGGTCGATGCTCCGGTCGTCAAACGCGCCCTGAAAATCCTCAAAACCGCCCAGGCCCATGGCCTGATCGATATGCAACTGGATGAAGAGGTTATCTATGGTCACAAATAGTCTGGGCCGGCAACTGCCGGAAACCTTTTTCGGCAAAGATGTTCATCCCTATCAGGATCCCTACAACCGCCAACCCGTTGGTAACCACGCAACCCGACTACTTCGTCGTCATAACCCCGGGGACAATAAATTACTGGGTAGCCTGCGCGAAGCGATTGAAGCCTCCGGACTGAAAAGTGGTATGTGCATTGCCACCCACCATCATCTGCGTAACGGCGATGCGGTCCTTAACCAGGTTGTCCGTGAAATTGACCGCATGGGCATCCGCGATATCCGCATCGCCTCCAGCTCGGTTCATCCGGTTCACGCCGAACTGATCCCCTACATTCAGAAAGGCGTCATCAGAGGCTTCGAATGTGGCGTCAATGGATTGATCGGCGAAATGGTCTCCCGCGGCGAGCTTGACTGTCCGATTGTCGTGCGCACCCACGGCGGCCGGGCGCGCGCCCTGATCACCGGCGAGGTCGTGGTCGATGTGGCTTTTATCGCCGCGCCCTCCTGCGATTGCTACGGCAACATCAACGGTTTTTTCGGCCCGTCAGCTTGCGGCAGCCTCGGCTACGCCTTCACCGATGCCCAATATGCCCGCCAGGTGATAGCGGTCACCGACAATCTGACCGCCGCCCCGGTCACGCCGGTATCGATTCCCCAATCCCTGGTTGACTACGTTGTTGAGGTCGACACCCTCGGCGATCCGCGCAAGATCGTTTCCACCACCACCCAGATAACCCGTGACCCGGTTGGCCTGCAGATCGCCCGCTACGCCGCCCAGGTGATCGATGCCTCAGGGCTGTTACGAGATGGCTTTTCCTTTCAAACCGGGGCCGGGGGGATCTCCCTGGCTGTGGCCGAACAGGTTCGACGGATGATGAGTCAGTCACAGATCAAGGGGAGCTTCGGCTGCGGCGGGATCACCGGCTACTTTGTTGATATGCTCGAAGAGGGGCTGTTCCGCACCTTGTTCGATGTGCAGTGCTTTGACCTTAAGGCGGTTGAATCGATCGGTCGCAATCTGCACCATCAGGAAATGAGCGCCGACACCTACGCCAACCCCTTCAATGCCGGAGCGATGGTCAATCTGCTTGATTGTGTCATCCTTGGCGCCACCGAAATCGATGTCAATTTCAATGTCAACGTCAACACCGAGTCCAACGGTTACCTGCTGCACAATACCGGCGGCCACAGCGACGCCGCGGCCGGAGCTAAATTGTCAATCATCACCGCGCCCCTGCTGCGTGGCCGCCTGCCGATCATCCGCGATACGGTGACCACCGTCACCACCCCGGGACGTACTATCGATGTCATCGTCACCGAACGGGGGATTGCCGTCAACGACCACCAGCAGGAATTGAAGCAGGAGCTGATCCGCCGCAAGGTTCCGGTCCGGGATATCCACGAGCTGCGAGAGGAAGCCTGTCGCATTACGGGTGAGCCGCGACCGGTCGAATTTACCGACGAGGTTGTCGCTCTGATCGAATACCGCGATGGAACCATTATCGATGCCGTACGCAAAGTTAAGGAATGACATCCTCGCCGCCCGCGATCGGCGCCAGAAAGACCTGGAGCAACTAACGTCCACGGGTTCCCGAGCGACCCTGGTGCTGCTGTCCCTCAACCTTCCGGGACCGCAAAAGGCGGCTGCATCCTTCTGTCGATTGTTTGACTGGGGAGCACAGCAACTTAGGTGCCACATTGAGGATCTTGAACCGGTCACCCGGCAAACCGATGTTCTGGGTCCCTGGGCTCTCTATACCAGTGATCTGTCTGCGGCAGCTGCCAAACAAGTTGGCTGCACGATTGAAGAAAGCTGTGCTGCGGCCCGTCTGCTTGACATCGATGTTTATGACAACAACGCAGTAGCGTACCACCGACAACAACTCGGGCATCCGCCCCGCCCCTGTTTCGTCTGTCCGGCAGCAGCGAGCGAATGCATCCGCCTCGGCCGCCACTCTTCCCAGGAATTGCAGCGCTATCTTGAACGCCTCCTCAACCACCTCCCGGCTTAAAAGCCTCGCCACCGCCCTGGCCAACGGCTTGCGGGCCGAGCTGTATCTGACCCCCAAACCGGGACTGGTCGATTTAAGGGACAACGGTGCTCACCCGGATCTGAGCCTGCTCCTCATGTGTCGCTCGCTACGGCTGGTTGATGGCTATCTGCAAGAGTTGACGGAAGCACTGCTCAGGAACGCCGGCCAGAACGAGCTGATCGCTATCGGCCGACAGGCGGAAATGACGATGATCAATCAACTGGGCAGCAATACCCATCGGGGTGGGATATTCCTCTGCGGACTTCTCCTGGTCGCTGCTCATCACACCAGCCCTGACGATCCCCAGACACTACAACAGTCCGTCAAACAGGCTGCTGCAGCTTTTTTTGCCGAAAGAGAAAAACAAATCAGCAACGGCGAGATTGTCCGGCGCCGCCATCCTGCAGCCGGCATTGTCACAGAGGCGCTGGCGGGACTGCCGAATCTCTTTGAGACCATCCTCCCCATCCTTAATGACCAGCGCACACTTAAAGATCCCCGCCGCACTTATCTGGCCCTGGCCCGACTGATGCAAAGGGTGCAGGATTCTACCAGCATTCACCGTTGTGGCGAACAGGGGTTGATCTTGCTCCGTCAGGCTGGGCAGCGCCTGGAAGAGTGCATCCTGTCCGGTAATGACCTCACTCCTCTGCTTCATCAGACCAACCGGGAATTCCGCCGCCACAACCTGACCATGGGCGGCGTTGCCGACCTGCTCGGGGTCGGGCTCGGTTACGCCGG
>CAZMFD010000068.1:0-13846 GCA_964565445.1 uncultured Geobacteraceae bacterium | reverse complement strand
ACATCGACACCGGTGCCTTCAGTCTGCTTGAGCAATTCTTCCATGTCTTTGAGATCATGACCGGAGATCAGAATACCGGGGTTATTGCGAACACCCAGATTCACCGTGGTCATTTCCGGATTACCGTAGGAGGTGGTATGGGCCTCATCAAGCAGGGCCATGGTGGTTACCGCGACCTCACCACATTTCAGCACTTGACCGACCATTTCATCGACACTCAAATCGCGGGTAGTCGTAGCAAGGGCGGAAACCATGAACTCGTAGATTTCCGGCTTCTCAAACCCAAGCACGGCAGCGTGATCAGCGTAAGCAGCCATCCCCTTAAGACCGTAAATCAACAACTCGCGCAGGGAGCGCACATCTTCGTTGGGCTGCGACAATACCCCGACCTCAGCGGCCTTGGCAGCATAGCTGCTCTCAGGGCCGTTCCAGTTAACGACATCGAGATCACTGCTGTAGCCGATGGCCAGCTTCAGGGCATCGCGCTTGGAGACAGTTGCCTTGATCAGATCAACAAAACGGTCGTTATCAAAATTGGCATTGGTAATAGTGGCAAAGAAGCCCTGACAGATGAACAGTCCAATCGCAGGATCCAGCTTGTTCTGCTTTTTTGCTTCCTCGGCGACGACCGCCAGTCCTTTTAGGGTATAGACCAGCAGATCCTGTAGACCGGCGGTATCTTCTTTTTTGCCACAGACACCGGCGATGGTGCAGCCGGTACCTTTTGCTGTTTCCTGACACTGATAACAAAACATACTCATAAAACGTTCTCCTTGGTGATGGGTTGTAGGTTGTTGCTCCTGATGTTTCCTGCATGCAACAGTGAGGCAAATCAGACAAATAAAAATTGACGTAGATCAAAAGAAAAACAGAAACATCTTTTTTTCTTTTTGACCTGAATCAATTTATTTTCTCCGTGATCCTTTTAAGCTCCGGTTCACATCAACCAAGGAGAGTCAACATGACGACGATGACACTAAATAAAGAAATGACAATCAAAGATATTCTTGACCAATGGCCCGAAACCCTCGATGTATTCGTTGCTAACGGCTTTGAGAATTTTCGTGACGAGACACAACGCAACGCCGTTGCCCCCTACCTGAAACTGGAGCGGGCAGCACAGATGAAAAACTATGATCTGGATAACTTTATTGCCCTGCTGCACGATCAGATTGCCATGAATACCCATCAGGCCGATATCACCATGAAAAAAACCGACCATGACACAAGTGATATCCGCGTTGCCGGACTCTTGCCCTGCCCGGTGCGACTACCATTGCTGGAAGGCTTTGATGCCTTCATCGAAGACTTTACCAACAGGACCGGCCACAAGGTCAGCTACAAACTCGAAGCCGCCTCGGTGGGCGCTGACTGGATTGCCGACAACATCCGCGGCATTGAGGATACGGACCAACTCCCCGACATTTTCATCTCCGCCGGGTTTGAAACCTTCTTCGATCACAAAACCATCGGCCGCTTTAAAGATCAGGGCGTATTTGAGGATATCAGTGGTGCTGCCGTCAATCCGGACTTTGATGGCCTTCATATCCGTGATCCTAAAGGTGATTACTCGATCGTCGCCGCCGTTGCTGCAGTATTCATGATCAACCATGACGTACGCGCAGATCTGCCGATTCCGCGCACCTGGGCGGATCTGCTCGAACCGGAATTTGCCCAGCAGGTGGCGCTGCCGGTCGGTGACTTTGACCTGTTCAACGCTATTCTTCTGGCGATCCATAAGGAGCACGGTGAGGAGGGGGTTAAAAAACTCGGCCGCTCCATGCTCAAATCAATGCATCCGTCGCAGATGGTGAAAAACGCAAAGCGGGTAACTGAAGCCAAGCCTTACGTTACTATCATGCCTTATTTCTTCACCAAAATGGCACGGATGGTTAAAGGTCTTGAAATCATCTGGCCGGAGGATGGTGCAGTGGTCAGCCCGGTGTTCATGCTGACCAAACGCTCTACCTTGGACAAAACCCGCCCCATCGCCGAATTTTTAAGCGGGCGGGAGGTTGGAGAAATTCTTTCCCACAAAGGGTTGTTCCCGTCCCTCAATCCTCAGGTGGACAACAAACTGGAAGGCAATCATCCGTGGAAATGGATTGGTTGGGATTATATCTACCAGCACGACATCGGCGCCCTGATCCATGACACCAACAAAATCTTTGAAGATGCCCTGGGCATCGACTCGAACCAAGGAGATTAACCGTGCGCTTTCTAACTGTTTCCGGTCCCCCCTCTTCGGGGAAAACGTCTGTGATTCTGCGAGTGATCGAGGCCTTACAGCAACGCCAACGCAAAATTGGAGTGGTCAAATTTGACTGTCTGCTGACCGACGATGATACCCTCTATGCCAAAAAAGGTGTGCTGGTAAAAAAAGGACTCTCAGGAGCCCTGTGCCCTGACCACTATTTTGTCAGCAACATCGAAGCCTGTGTGACCTGGGGCAAAGCAAACGACTGCGAATATCTGATCAGTGAGAGTGCCGGGCTATGCAACCGCTGTTCACCCCACATCAACGACATTACTGCCATCTGCGTTATCGACAACTTAAGTGGCGTCAATACCCCACGTAAAATCGGCCCGATGCTCAAATCTGCCGATATCGTTGTTATCACCAAGGGCGATATCGTCTCCCAGGCCGAACGCGAGGTCTTTGCCTCCCGCGTCAAGCAAGTCAATCCCGGCGCCGTCATTATGAACATCAACGGCATCACCGGACAGGGAGCTTTTGAATTAACCAGCCTGTTTGAAGCCGCCTCTGACATCGACACCCTGAAAGGAAAAACCTTGCGATTCTCCATGCCGGCCGCCTTGTGCTCCTACTGTCTTGGCGAAACCCGGATTGGTGAGGAATATCAGACCGGCAATGTCCGCAAAATGGAGATGGAGGAGAAATCATGAGACTGACCGACCTCTACCAACAACCGTTGACCGTGACCCTGGTGGAGCATCCCTACATTGAGGATTTCCTCACCTCGTTCGGACTGTCTGTTACCGCCAACAACAACAGCTTGGCCCACTACCTTGACCAGCTCAACCCGGATTTTCTTGAAGATCTGGGCCTGAGCCGCGAACAGCTACAGCGTAGCCTCGATGATTTTCTGAGCGGCATGCTGGCATTGCGCAAGCCCCTCGACAAGGTTGAATCCCTGACCATCCTCGGTGGCCGCAATAAATCTGGAGAGGCGGAGGATATCGAATTGACCCTGCAACCGGGAGAGGTTACCTGTATTGTTGGCCCCACCGGATCCGGGAAAAGCCGGCTACTGGCTGACATCGAATGGGTTGCCCAGGGGGACACCCCGACCGGGCGCAAAATCCTGATCAACGATCAGGTTCCGGACAGTCAGTGGCGTTTTTCCACCGAACACAAACTGGTTGCGCAACTGTCGCAGAACATGAACTTCGTTATGGATCTGAGCGCCGAAGAATTCATCCAGATGCATGCCGAAAGCCGGTTGGTGACCAACCCGCAGGAAAAGGTCGCACAGATCCTTGAACAGGCCAATCTGCTGGCTGGCGAGCAGTTTCGCCCCGACACCCCGGTCACCGCGTTAAGCGGCGGCCAGTCACGGGCTCTGATGATCGCCGACATGGCATTTTTGAGCAAATCCCCCATTGCCCTGATCGACGAAATCGAAAATGCCGGAATCGATCGTAAAAAGGCTTTAAATCTGCTGATTCGCGAAGAAAAAATCGTCCTGATGGCGACTCATGACCCGATTCTGGCACTGATGGGCGATCGCCGCCTGGTCATCAAAAATGGCGGTATCGCCAAGGTCATCAAGGCCAACGCGGCGGAGCGCAGCAACCTGCAACGCCTGGAAGAAATGGACAATCAACTTCTGGCATTACGTAACCGAATCCGTTCCGGCGAAACCCTGGAACAACTTTAGAGGAGAGAATCATGCACGATGGCTGTCAAGGACAGGTAGGAGATGGAGCAAAGGTGGTGGACAAATTACGCATGATGGGTTTTTCCAGCTACAGTCTGCCCCAAGAGGTTCAACTCGTCTGCAGTGCTTGTGATCAGAATTTCACCATGACGACCCTGGAATATCACTGCCCGCACTGCGGAATGGTTTATGGGGTTACTCCCTGCCATGCTCATGACACGAAAAGCATCCAGGCCGCGGGAATTGACTATTAAAATGGGCAGGGGAATAGTCGCGGATAGCTGAGGCAATGAACTTAAGTCCGCCCTTTTTTATCCGTAACCCAAGGGTAAAAAGGGTGGGCTGTTATTGTTGTTCTGCTGACAATTTCTTTTGTGCCATCGATGAAATAAACTGCCAGAGCACCGCGCGGGAAGGGTCATCTAAATAGGTGAAGCGTACACCTGAACTGTGTCCGTGCTTACCGTCGCCCTCGCCCTTCTGGGTCCAGCAGACTTCACCAGTGATCACATGAGTATGTTTTTGTTCCGGCAATTCAAAACTTAAGGTGATAATCCCATTTACCCGTGGCAGCGGATTTCTGCCGGAAATTTCGATGCAGGCACCATCCATGCTCATATTATAGATGGTTCCGGCACACTCTTGTTGCAGATATCGCAGCTTGACCGGAATGGGCCGGCTAAACTCACAACGATAGTGATCCCTGGCTCCTGCCATCATCCCCTGCAGCACCGACATGAACTTCTCGATACTACGCAGACTCACATCTGAGGTGCTATCCCTGGAGCTCATGGTATTGCGCTCTTCGATCACCTCATCAAGCAACTTACGGTAGCGATAGAAACGTTTAAGTAGATCGTTGCGCTCAAAGGTAAAACCGTTGGAGGAGATCAGAACATTGCTCACCGGAACCTGGGTCTGGCACTGGTCACAAGCGATCACCTTCACCTCAGCAAGCAAAGCTGAGCATATGTAGTTCTGACACTTTGGACATTTCATCATCAACATGACAGCCCCATTTTCACTGATCAAACCACCCCAAAGTCACTGGCTGTATAACCAGCACCGTAATAATATTTTTATCATAGACGAAAAAAGGCCGCCGGGAAACCACCCTGCAGCCTTCGATCGCAACTAAGCCTGAAAATCCGCAACAAAAAAAGGGTCAAGCTTCTTCAGGCGCAACCACAACCTTGAGTTCTGCAGTGACACCGGCATCAAGTTTGATGGCAACAAGATGTTCGCCGAGGGCCTTAATCGGGTCACCAAGCTGAATTTTTTTGCGGTCAATAGTTATTCCGGCATCGGCCAGTTTGGCTTCCAGATCCATTGACGTCACTGAACCAAACAATTTGCCTTCTTCGCTGGCACGTTGAGTAAAGCTACAGGTCACCTTCTCAATGCGGGCCTTAAGGGCATTGGCATCGTTGGTCACCTTTTCCAGTTTACGTGAGAGCTGACGTTTCTGGTGTTCAAGTGCCTTCACGTTTCGAGCGTCAGCCGGGTGTGCCAGCCCTTGAGGAACCAGATAGTTTCTGGCATAACCGGCTTTCACACTAATAATATCTCCGATGGTACCCAGACCATCGACATTTTCTCGCAGAATCACATCTGTATTCATATATTTTCTCCGTAGCTTGAACGTATTATGATCTGTGCGGATCGCGGATCAGCTCCTGTTACCATCACTCAAACTGAATGTGAGTTGGTATAGGGCAATAGAGCAATCTGCCGGGCATTTTTGATTGCATCGGCAATATGGCGCTGATGGGTCGCACAGGTACCCGAAATCCGGCGGGGCACGATCTTGCCACGCTCCGACAGATAATAACGCAAGCTGTCGACATCTTTGTAATCAATTTTAGCACCCTTGTCAGCACAGTAACGGCAAATCTTGCGACGACCAAAACGACGGCGTGGGGCGGGTGAACTGGGACGTCCTGAATTTTCAATAGCCATAGGTATTTTCTCCTGATCAGTGGTGGTGGTTATTCTTCTTCGCCTTGATTGTCGTCATCATTGTCGTTGTCGTTGTCAACATCAACAGCAGCATCAGCTTCAACGGGCTCTACGGCAAAGTCGCGATCCAGGCGCACGGTCAGAAAACGCAGGATATGCTCGTCCAACCGCAGACGACGTTCATACTCGGCCACAACCTCTGGTCCAGCACTGAAAAGAATCTGGACATAACTACCACGCTCTACCTTTTTAATCGGATAAGCGAGCTTACGCACACCCCAGTTGTCCAGTTTCACAATCTCAACGTTCTGATCACTGAGGACTTTCTGAAATTTGTCCACCAGTGCTGTCAACTCGTCGCCAACAACCTCTGGATGAACAATGTAAAGTGACTCATAATTTCTCATTAAGCATTTACCCCTTTCGGATTAACAGCCCCGGGAACCCCCCGGAACAAGGAATGGAACGAACCCACTGTGAGTCCGCAGAACCAAAGTTTTTATCATGCAACCTGTTCGGATACAAGAACTTTTATCCCTTTATCCCAAAAGATCTCAGACGTTAAAACGAAAATGCATAACGTCACCATCAACGACCCGGTAGTTTTTTCCTTCAAGGCGCAACAGACCTTTTTCCCTGGCACCGATTTCGCCACCGGAGGTGACGTAGTCATGATAGGCAGTGACCTCCGCCCGGATAAAACCCTTTTCAAAATCTGTGTGAATCACCCCGGCGGCCTGGGGCGCGGTTGATCCGTCCGCCACTGTCCAGGCTCGCACTTCTTTCGGACCGGCGGTGAAATAGGTGATCAGCCCGAGCAGTCGATAACCGGCGTGAATCATCCGATCAAGACCCGACCTTTCAAGACCTAACTCCGACAAAAAGTCGGCCTTTTCGTCTTTATCCAGTTCAGCAATTTCAGCCTCTATCTTGCCGCATAAGGTCAGCATCTCAGCTCCTTGCGCGGTGGCATGTTCACGCACCTGAGCAACAAAAGGGTGGGTACCGGCAAGATCATCTTCTGCGACATTGGCCAGATACAGAACCGGCTTAACGGTGATCAGGTGAAGATCTCTGATCAGCAACTTTTCATCTTTTTCAAGGACAACTGAGCGCGCCGGCAAGCCCTGGTTGAGAGCTTTTAAAATTTTTTCCAGAACAACCACCTCAGCCTGCAGCTTTTTATCACCACTTTTGGCCTGTTTGCTGCTGCGCTGAATACGCTTGTCTACGCTGTCCAGGTCGGCAAGATTGAGCTCGGTCTGAATCACTTCGATATCGCGCAGCGGATCAATACTGCCATCGACATGAACAACGTTATCATCTTCAAAACAACGAACGACATGGGCAATGGCATCAACCTGACGGATATGGCCAAGGAACTGGTTCCCCAGCCCTTCGCCCCGACTGGCACCCTTTACCAGACCGGCAATATCGACAAATTCCATCACCGTCGGCACAATCTCTTTGGGATTCACCAGCAGTGCCAGCTCGTCCAGGCGCGGATCTGGAACGGCCACCATTCCGACATTCGGTTCAATGGTACAAAAAGGATAGTTGGCAGATTCAGCGCCGGCAGCGGTGATCGCATTAAATATAGTCGATTTTCCAACATTGGGAAGACCGACAATTCCACACTTAAAGCCCATGTTTTTTTCTACCTTTAAAATTGATGCTCTCGCAAAAATTCATGGGATGGCTAAGCAAAAATTTCGTCCTACAAGGCCTGGCGGTTTTTCAGGGGCGCAGGCATACATAGATAGTATGTCAAGGTCCTGAAAAAACACCGTAACGCCGGAGGACGGACTTTTTGCGACGCCATCAAAAAAAGGATAGCCGAAGCGAGTGCCCCGGCTATCCGATCATCTATCTGTTGTTGGTTCTGGTCAGATGAGCAACGGCGCAATAACGAGCGAAACAACACTCATCAGCTTGATCAGAATGTTCATCGAGGGGCCGGAGGTGTCTTTCAACGGATCACCAACGGTATCACCGATAACGGCTGCAGCATGAGCATCACCGCCCTTGCCTTCACCTTCGAGTTGTCCGCTTTCGATATATTTTTTAGCATTATCCCAGGCTCCGCCACCGTTGGACATGAACAGCGCCAGGAGAACACCGGCTAGAGTCGCACCGGCCAGCATGCCACCAAGGGCCTCTTTACCGAGCAGAAAACCTACCAGTACCGGAGCGGCAACCGCAACAACACCGGGAAGAACCATCTCCCTAAGGGCGGCCTTGGCAGAAATATCGATACATTTCTGGGAGTCAGGCCTGGCGCCTTCTTTACCTTCAAGCAGACCGGGTATTTCCCGGAACTGGCGACGGATTTCATCGACCATAGCTCCGGCAGCGCGGCCGACGCTGGTCATGGTCATGGCACCGATCAGAAACGGCAGAGCGCCACCGATGAGCAGACCGATCACAACAATCGGCTCAATCAGGTTGATCGATTCCAGACCAACGGTAGTGGCATAGGCAGAAAACAGAGCCAGTGCGGTCAGCGCTGCAGAACCGATAGCAAAACCTTTACCGATAGCTGCAGTAGTATTACCAATAGCGTCCAGTCCGTCAGTGATCTTGCGAACCTCTGGTCCAAGACCGGCCATCTCCGAAATACCACCGGCATTATCAGCGATCGGGCCGTAAGCATCCACGGTCATGGTAACTCCAACCGTCGCCAGCATCCCGACCGCAGCGATGCCAATCCCATAAAGACCGGCAAAAGCGTTGGCGACAAAGATAGCAAAAGCAATGATCAGAACAGGCAAAACCGCAGATTCAAGACCAATCGCCAAGCCATGGATAATGTTGGTTGCCGGGCCGGTCTTACTGGCTTCAGCAATCCGCTTAACCGGGCCATGAGCGGTATAATACTCGGTGATCTGGCCGATAGCGATACCGGCAAGGGTGCCAATGAGAATCGCCCAGAAGATACCCGTATTGAGCCCGGCGGCTTTGATGTAGATAAATGCAGCAATCAGAAAACCACCAGCGGCGACAAAGGTTGTATAGTGCAAGGCCTTGGCCGGGTTCATGGACTTAAGAAAACGCATGGAGAAAATCCCGATGACCGAAAAGACCAGACCGATCATCGCCAGAGCTAACGGCAGGAGCATGGCAGCCGCCTGAACATTGGCACCGGAACCGAGTTTGCCGAGCAAGAGCGGGCTGGCGGCAGCGGCAATAGCCATGGTCGCAATAATGGATCCAACATAGGATTCAAAAATGTCGGCACCCATTCCCGCGGTGTCGCCTACACAGTCACCAACATTGTCAGCGATAACACCCGGATTACGAGGATCGTCCTCGGGAATGCCTGCTTCAACCTTACCTACCAGGTCAGAACCGACATCAGCGGCCTTAGTGTAAATACCACCACCAACACGAGCAAATAAAGCAATGGAGGAAGCACCCATGGCAAAACCATTGATATATTTAGCACTCTCAACATCGCCACCATAAAAAATGTACGCGATACCGACACCAACAAGACCCAGGGAGCCAACAGCAAGACCCATAACCGCACCACCATTGAAAGAAACTTCCAAAGCACGTGCCTGCCCGTGGGCACGGGCAGCTTCAGAAGTTCTGACATTGGCGCGGGTTGCCGCTTTCATGCCGATGAATCCGCAGGTCATGGAACACACAGCACCGCCAAGAAAAGCCAGAGCACTGTGGATACTCATGGCAACGGCAATCAATATAAAAACTACCACAATAAAAATGGCCAGAGCGCGATACTCGCGGCTTAAAAAGGCCATG
Organism: uncultured Geobacteraceae bacterium; assembly: GCA_964565445.1. Taxonomy (GTDB): domain Bacteria; phylum Desulfobacterota; class Desulfuromonadia; order Desulfuromonadales; family Geopsychrobacteraceae; genus Pelovirga. The sequence goes on along the minus strand of CAZMFD010000068.1, from coordinate 4,220 downwards.
GCACCTTTGTGGATATCCTCGGATATCTCACGCATCTTGTCGTTACCCACAGGTTGTGATTTGACGTTGTTGTAGATCACCAGCGCGATCACAAACCCGATCACCCCGAGTATGGGGGCCCATGCTTGCAGTTGCATTTATCTCGCCTCTTTCGTCTGATAAGGGTTTAAAGATTTTCTTCCAGATTGAAACCGTTAAATTTATTCATGGCGGCAGCTGCACCGCCAGTGATGATTAATTCTGCTGCATCTGCAGCAGCCGCTACCATGGTAGGCAGCCCATCCCGCTCTGTAGAATTAAAAGCCCCGAGCACATGACGGGTAACATCGCCGTGATCCGGCTTACCGATGCCGACGCGCAAGCGCACGAAGTCGCGACGACCCAGGGTGCTGATAATATCGCGAATCCCGTTGTGACCACCGTGCCCCCCTTCCCTGCTGATCTTTAAGCGCCCGAAGGGTAAGTCGAGATCGTCATAGATTACGACGATCTCAGTTAGCTCTACCTGCAAAGCACAGCTCACGGCCTTGACGCAGGCGCCGCTGCGATTCATATAGGTCTGAGGAAGGATGATGGTGGTTTGCTGCGAGGCAATCGCCCCTACCCCATAAATCCCCTGGTAGCCTTTTTTTTTCAGGGCGATACCAAAACGCCCGGCGACCTGCTCCGCCACCAAAAAACCGATATTGTGGCGGGTCGCCGCATACTCACTGCCATAGTTGCCAAGGCCAACCAGAAGTTTCACTTATCAAGCCGTCGGCAACTCAGTCTTCTGCCGGCTCTGCAGCGGCAACATCTTCCTCGTCTGCGCCTTCTTCTTCCTCAACAGTCGGAGCAATAACGGTAACAACCGTAAAATTGACATCAAACAGCAGTTCAACCCCTGCAGGCACAACAACCTCTTCAACGTGAACCGTATCTCCTACTTCCAGCGCCTCGATATTGATATCGAGTGACTGAGGAACATCGGTCGGCAGGCAGGCAACCTCAAGCTCTTTTCTGATCAACTGGGTTGAGCCGCCCATCTTTTGTCCCTTGGAAATCCCCACAAGATTAACCGGCACCATGAAGTTGCCTTTTTCTTTGAGGTTAATCGCATGGAAGTCAACGCTGACCATATCACGGCGCAATGCATGGATCTGGGTATCCTTTAAAACAACAACCCTCCGATCAAGTCCGGCGCCGGACAGAGCAATCAGGGTATTCGCGCCGGCATCGCCCGACACGGCCTTTTGCAACGCCTTTGGGTCGACTGAAACCATGAGAGCGTCCATGCCCTTGCCATAGACAACAGCAGGAACCTTCCCTGCAGCCCTCAATCTCCGTGCAAAACCCTTGCCTGCGTTTTCGCGTGCTTCTACTTCCAAAGCTACCTGAGCCATCTATCTATCCTCCGTGGAAAATTAGGTATTTTAATACGCTGATAAAATCTATTTATTCTATACAAACAGCGAACTGACCGACTCCGCATTGTGAATGCGGCGAATCGCTTCAGCCAACAGATAACTGACTGACACCCCCTGGAGAGTGTCGCACTGGTTCAGCTTGTCCTGGATCGGAATGGTATCAGTAACAAAAACCTTTTTAAGGGGACTTTCGGCAATCCGCTCCAAGGCCGGGCCAGACAGGACCCCATGGGTAGCAAACGCATAAACTGCCGTTGCTCCTTGATTCTGCAGGGCAGTGGCAGCGGTACAAAGGGTGCCGGCGGTATCGATCATGTCATCAACAATGATGCAGACCTTCCCTTTGACATCACCGATAATATGCATCACTTCCGAGACGTTGGGACCACTACGGCGCTTGTCGATAATGGCCAGTCCGGCATCAAGACGCTTGGCAAAAGCACGAGCTCGCTCGGTACCCCCGGCATCCGGAGAAACAATCACCAACTCACCAAGGTTCAGACGGCGAATCTCTTCCAGCATAACTGGTGCAGCATACAAGTGATCGACAGGAATATCAAAAAATCCCTGGATCTGACCCGCATGCAGATCAATCGTCAACAAACGATCGATTCCGGCAACAGAGAGCAGATCAGCAACCAGCTTGGCAGTAATCGGCGCCCGCGGTGCGACTTTACGGTCCTGCCGGGCATAACCGAAATATGGAACAACCGCATTGATACGAGCAGCAGAAGCGCGCTTCAATGCATCGGTCATGACCAGCAATTCCATCAGATTATTGTTTGCCGGAGAGCAGGTCGATTGAATAACATAGACATCACGACCACGCACATTATCATTAATTTCAACCAGAACCTCTCCATCAGAAAAGGTTTTGACCTTGGCGTTGCCGAGATTTACCGAGAGGTGCCGGCAAATATCATGGGCCAGAGGCTCATTGGAGTTGCCGGTAAAAACTTTGATCATACCCACGTGTCACTACCCTTCACACATATCAACTTGCGTCACAACAAAAAATTTGGCTGGGGCGCCAGGATTCGCCCACTTCGTCACCCGCATCACGCGGGCTCCTGCGTCGGCTCCCCTACGCTCACTGCCGCGGCCATCCATGGCCGCTTTTCTGACATTAAGTCAGCGTTCGCTTCGCTTCGAATCCTGGCTTAACAACCAGTCAACAAAGCTAGTAATTTGGCTGGGGCGCCAGGATTCGAACCTGGGAATGCCGGAATCAAAATCCGGTGCCTTACCGCTTGGCGACGCCCCAACAATTAATCTGCTATTTTTTGTAACAAAATAAACAAATGAAGCCGATTATAATCGGCAGCATCTCTTATGATCTATTTTCTAATACCTGCGCAACGAAGAATGTCGAATCTAAAGCGGCGACACCGGACAGGTCCACCAGTCAGTTTCCACCGCCAACACCTGGTCCGCGTATTGCGCCTGATCCAAGCGATCAAACACCCCGAAGAGAGTTGCGCCGCTACCGGACATCAGCGCCCCACGGGCACCAAGTTGCAGCAGTCGTTGTTTAATCTGCTGCAACAGCGGATGATGAATCAGGGTCACCCGCTCCAGATCATTATGCAGAGCCGCACATAGATCCTCTCTGGTCACAACAGAAAACCTCGGAAGGTTAGCCAGTTCGCCCCCCTTTGTCAACTGTAAACTTTGATAAACTGCGGCCGTTGATACGCTCATTCCGGGGTTAACCAACAGGTAGGCAACCTCGGGCAATGGCGGCAGCGGTGTCAGTGTGGTTCCGGTGCCCGTAGCCCAGGCGGGGCGCTGAAAAACGAAAAAAGGGACATCGGCCCCTAACTGTGCGCCCAATCCCTGTAACGACTCGTTGTCGATATGCAAATCAAGCATGTTGTTTAACGCCAGCAGCACGGTTGCAGCATTCGATGAACCACCGCCCAGACCGGCAGCTATCGGAATCTGTTTGTCAATCTGAATCTCAACACCGATGTTGCCCCGCGCCTCGGCAAGGAGCAAACGGGCCGCCCGGGCAGCGATATTGTCCTCACCCGCTGCCAGCGCCAGACCTTCACAAGCTACTTTTACTTTTCCAGAATCTGTAATGCGAATACGAATATGATCGCACAAATCGACCCGCTGCATCGCCATCGCTAATGCATGGTAACCGTTCTCATAACGACCCAACACATGAAGACAGAGGTTGATTTTTGCGGGAGACTTCCTGCGTACTTCATTGATCATCGTCATCCACCCGAGGCATAAGCGACATTCTAAACGTATAACTACTTTCACCTGATTGCCAGCGCGCGGTCAAGAAAAGAGATAAAAAAGTAGTTGCCAAAAAAACCTGTTTTTAGCAACGACTCCTGATAGAATCCGGGACAAATCTGTGTTCACATGCATCCGCATTATATCAAGTGCTCTAATAGGTGCTCCAGCCATCCTGCTAACGGAGGCAGAATCTGCCATGACCAGACCCCTTATCCTTGGCATCATCCTGGTGAGCTTACTTGTCTCACCGGTTTTCGCCCAATCTCCATTAGCAACAAAGGAAAAACCGGTCATCCATTTTGGCGTTATCCCGCGCTACAATCCGACCATCATGTATCGCTCCTACCAGCCGATGATGGATTATCTGACCGCTAATACCCCTTACCGCTTCGAACTGAAATTGTCCCGCAACTATCACGAGGCTGTCGAATTTCTGCAAAACGGCACAACACCAGTGGCCTCCCTCGGGGATGTTACTTTCGAAGAAGCCCATCAGAAGTTTGGAGCGGAACCTATTCTTAGACCACTCAACGCTAATCGAGAAGCATTCTATCACAGCTT
>CAZMFD010000067.1:0-13933 GCA_964565445.1 uncultured Geobacteraceae bacterium | reverse complement strand
CTCGTGATGCTGCAAAAAGCCTGGAATCTGACCCTCGAAGATCGCTGAACTTTTCCGAACATTAAAAAAACGGCGATGTCCGACTTGTGTTCCAAGGGATCCAACCAGAGGAGAAAAGTTTCCCAGTATTTGGCCATATCAGAAGAAGGAGATGGCCAAGATTTTAATGGTTAATTTAACATCGTGACCAACAATCACTTCACTTGACCTTTCCCCCATATTCCTAGAATCCACGACTTAAAACACACGAAAAGCCCCCGATCGCCATATCGAGGCCTTTTCTGATAAAGATCTATTTTCCGGGCAGTTCATGGCAGCCAAAAGACAGGGAATTAGCTTGCGGCTTTTTCGAGTTTTTCTGCTATCCATAATTTGATGATTGATTGTCTGGGAACGCCAAGCCGCTGAGCTTCTTTGTCAAGGGAGTGGATCATCCAGACGGGAAAATCAACATTTACCCGCTTTTGCTCATGCTCGGGACGACGCGCCCTGGAAAGATCGAGGTCATCAATAATAGCTTGGCCTTCATCAAACTTTTTATCAAAATCTTTAGCTTTCATAGAGTTCAATCTCCTCTGGTCGGGAACGCCTGACAGAGATGAGGCGAATCACATTATCTCGATAGGTGATAATTGCGGACCAGTGTTTACTGTCAAATTTACTGACAACAAGATACCTCGGCTCATCGGTTGTTCTTGCTGGTATCTCCAGCAGATCCGGATCGTTCCACAAGTTCTGAGCGACGTCGAAATCAATACCGTGTTTCGAGAAGTTCGAGAGACTTTTATTGGGGTCGAATTCAAATCGCATGGTATAGAAAATATACCTTTATTGTGTTGTTGTCAAGATTGAGGTATTTCGTGTTGAGGTATTTCGCCGTCTGGCAATGCAGGGTTTGCAGTAAATACGCACTCAGACCAAATTCACACCATCAATTCAATCCAAGAGGATTTATAAGATACGCGGTTTTTTCGCAGTAAACGGTGGCCGGACAGTTTCCCCTATCTGACTGTTGTGAATTATACAGCCCTTCCAGGATCTATTCTTTTCGTCTCATTGGACGGTCATTTTCACGTGATGCAAATTTTTCGGTTCATTCGTAAAAAAGTTGAAACGCTATAACAGGCCACATTCTGCCTGATAAAGAAGTGCACCGGGTTTAACAACTCTGGTAAGGTTTTGTTTCCCGACAAAAACCAATCCGGAAGGAGAAACCCGATGCAGAAAAAGACTATCACGAAACTACTTGCCTTGCCCAATTTTGAGGTGGTCAAAGTGCTTGCTCATTACGCTGACAGCCTTCATCTCTACATCGACTTAGTACAAAAGGAAATCCCCCGGCTTTGCCGGGGGACCCTAAAAGTTTGACAGTTCCGGGAGTAATTTGAAAGCCTCCCCTCTGTGAACCGCTCAAAGTTTACAGAAAAGGAGGCTTTCGATGAACAACGTACAAAGCTTAAGTCATTCGGTATGGGACTGCAAGTATCACATTGTTTGGATACCGAAGTGCCGTCGGAAAGTTCTTTATGGCCGAATCCGGCAGAATCTCGGGGAAGTGATACGAGAATTGGCTCGGCAACGTGAGAGTCTGGTATTGGAAGGCCATTTGTGTGCTGACCATGTTCATGTGTATGTCGCGATCCCGCCCAAGTTTGCGGTAGCTCAGGTCGTCGGTTACATCAAAGGGAAGAGCGCAATACATATCGCTCGGACATTTGGAGGTCGGACCCGGAGCTTTACCGGGGAGCACTTTTGGGCCAGAGGCTATTTTGCCTCGACCGTAGGCCGTGACGAAGAGGTGATCCGCAATTACATTCGGAATCAAGAGCGTGAAGATAGCAGAGTCGACCAATTGAAACTGCTCAGCTAGCCGCCTTCAGGCGGCCCAAGGTTTAAACCCACCGCTTTGAGCGGTTCACAAATAAAACCCCCAGCTTTGCCGGGGGATATTTACTTCCTATAAGATTTGCCATGTTCACCCTGCAATCAAACCAGATGGCGTTTCTTTTTTTCCGCTTATATTTTTCTCTTGATCGTTGACGGGAGCATCCGCAGATCTGAGACGATCCCTATCATGATCGGCAGCAGAAACAGCAGAACGAAACTTGCGAAAAGAAGGCCGAAGGCCAGGCTGACTGCCATCGGGATAAGAAAGCGCGCCTGGAGACTGTTTTCGAGGAGCATGGGCAAAAGAGCCAAGCTGGTTGTCATGGTGGTCAGCAGGATGGGACGAAAGCGGCGCCGGGCCGCTAGGATTACCGCTTCTACATAGTTCAGTTCTTCTTCGCGACGCTGTCTGTTATAGTAATCAATCAGGATCACGGAATCATTGACGACCACACCCGTTAAGGCGACCATACCGAAAAGCGAGATAAAAGAAAGATTAAAGCCGAGCAGCAGATGCCCGAGCAGAGCTCCCACCAGGCCAAAGGGAATGACGGCCATAATGATCAGCGGCTGTACGTAGCTTCTCAATTGTGCACCCAGCAGCACGAAGATAATCAACAGAGCAATGAGCATGTTCTTGCCAAGAGATGCCATATCCTCCCGTCGATCTTCACTTGCGCCAGCGATCCTCGCTGAAAGCCCTGGAAATTCCTGAATAAGACCGGGAATATTCTTTTCCATGAGGGCATTCAGCACGTCATTCGGGGTGGTAAGTTGTTTATCAACATCGGCGCTGACATTGGCAACCCTCTGACCATCTACCCGCATGATTTGCGCATAGGTCCGCTGCTCGCTGATTCTCGCCATTTCAGTGATGGGCGCCCGGCCTCCCTCCGGTAGTATGACTCTGAAGTCATAAATAGCAGCTATCTGTTCGCGCTCCCCTTCGGGATAGCGCACCATCACCTTTAACTCTTCACGCTCTCGCTGTATGCGCTGAACTTCATAACCGTAGAAGGCATTACGCAGCTGCCTGCCGATATCACCCGGCTTCAGCCCTGCGGCCAGACCTTCCGGTGTAAGTTCAAAAAGATATTCGAGCTTACCTGCTTTGAGGGTATCGGCAATTTCACTTACACCCTCCATGCTTCCCATAATCTCCTGTAAGCGGTTGATGGCCTCAGCGAGTACTTCACTCTTCTCATGAGCAAGCTCGATCATGATATCCTCTCCGGCGCTGACCAGACTGCTGTTATAGGAGAGTTCATCTGCATTGGGAATTGTACCAACAGCCTTTCTCAGCCGCGTCTCAACCTCTTTGGCAGAGACCGAACGCTGGGGAGAGTCGATCAGTTGTATGCGCAGTTGTGTACGATTGCTGGTTGTTGCCCCGACTTCCTGCGGTGGCCCCGGCCCCTGTTCCTCGAAAAGAGAGCCGATTATGATCGAAGTGCTTTTAAAAAGATCCTTCCCTGCCTCATCCTGCAGATCCTGCCGCACCGTCTGCGCGGCTTCCAATATTTGCTCAGCATGAAATTCGGTTACCTCAAAGGGGGTACCCACCGGCATAATCAAGGTGGCGGCAACCTGATCGCCTTCAATTTGTGGAAAGAAAATAAAACGGATGAAATCACCCCGAATCAGGCCGAAAACAATAAAAAGTATGACAATAAAGAGGACGAGCACAATATAGCGCAATGTTATGGCCTTGCGCAGCAGAGGCAGGAAGAACTTGTCCATGAACAGGTATAGATTCTCATTGAATGTTCGACTGATTTGGGAAACTATACCTCGGCTCCAGCGACTGGATGAAGAAAGATGGACCGGCAGAATGGTAAATGCCTCGGCCAGGGAGACCAGAAGAATACTGATCACAAAAACAGGAATGGGCCGCATGATCTGTCCCAGCGTTCCGGTCGTGAAAGCCAGCGGAGCAAAAGCGGCAACCGTGGTCAACACCCCGATGGTGACCGGAGCGCGCACCGACCTGACCCCGCTGATCGCCGCGTCGGCATCCTCCCTTCCCGCTTCCTGCTCGGCGAAGATGGATTCTCCGGTGACGATGGCATCATCGACAACTATACCCAAAACGATGATCAGGGCAAAAAGCGTGATCATATTAAAGCTCATCCCGAACAGATAGACAATCAGCAGTCCTCCAAGAAAGGAAATGGGAATGCCGAGACTGGTCCAGAATGCCAGCTTCAGATCGAGAAAGAGAAGAAGTACCAGAAACACCAGGACGTAACCCAACAGACCGTTGCGCAGCAGAAGATTCATCCGTTGTTTGAGGATCACTGTCTGGTCCTCGAGAATATCGAGGTGGAGACCTTCAGGCAGTCGCACCTCCTTGAGAAACTCAAGCACGGCTTCTTCCACTGCCAGGGAATCCTGCGATTCACTGCGCGAAATTTTTATAAAAATAGCTGATTCGCCGTTATAGCGTGTGATCAAATTATCGTTCTTGAAGCCATCGACGATATCGGCAATGTTCTTCAGACGAAGTAAAGAACCATCCGGATTACTTCTGATGACGATGTCCTCAAATTCTTCACCGGTATACCTTTTTTCCTGAACACGCAACAGGATATCACCTGCTTCCGACTCCACCGTTCCAGCAGGAAGGTCCAGGGACCAGTTGGCAACTATTGTTCCAACCTCCGCCAGCGTCAGATTATAGCGGCGCAGATTTTTCTCTGTAATCTCGATGGAAACTTCATAATCTCGATCGCCATTGAGGCTTATCAGAGAAATGCCGCCGGCCCTCAGCATGTCATCCTTGATCCGCTCTGCCCAGCGTTTCAAGGTCAATTCCGGCACAGTACCATAAAGGACCAGAGTGATAACGGCAGGCTGGGGTTTGACCATGGTTATGATTGTCTGTTCAGCGTTCTGCGGTGGAAAATCAATAAGCTGATCCACCGCATTTTCGACATCATCAAGCACCTCGGAGGCATTTGCGAATTCCTCCACTTCCACGGTGACTACCCCGACATTTTCCTGGGCCACGGTTGTCACCTGCTTGACGCCTTCCACTCCGATAATCACCTCTTCAAGGCGCCGGGTAATGCCGTCTTCCACTTCGTTGGCCGTGGCTCCGGGATAAGCAACACTGATAGTAATGGTCCGTGGGTCAATGGAAGGAAACAACTCCACACGCATATTGAATATCGCCAAAATGCCGCCGCCGACAAGAAAGACCATCAATAAATTGGCGGCGACATGATTGCCGATGAACCAGGCAATGATACCGTTGTCGGTGGACGACTTATTCTTGCCGGCCATCGCTTAATTCCCTGTTTTCTGTTGTATCCTTCATGCGGACCGGCGTCCCATCTGTTGCTTCGGGCAGGTTGCCGCGCACCACCTCGATGATTGAGCCATTGCTATCCGCCACTACCGCCTCACTGCTTATCTGAATAATGCTCAGCTTCAGCAGACGAAGTCTTTTTTCCGGGGTAACAACCCAGACACTGCCACCCTGCTGTAATGTATCAAGGGGCAGAAGCCAGACATTCTCTCTGGCGGGACCGGTGAACTCCACCCCGACAAACACATCCGGCACCAGACCGGCATTCTCCTCCTTCAGTCCGAGAAAAACTCGGTTCATTCGGGTCTGCGGATCGAGATTGCTCCCAACCCGTTTAACAAAAGCGGGAATGGAGGCGCCGCCGAGATAATCACTGGTTACGGTGATAATGGGATCCTCGCTTTGCAGCAACCATTCCAGTTGCTGTTCTTCAAGGGGAACTACGATCTCAAGGGCTCCGAGACCGTATGCCTTGCCATACGACTGGCCGGCAACGACATACTGCCCCACCTCTACATCGAACTCGGTGATTCGTCCTGTGAAGGGCAGCTGAAAGTTGGTACGTGAGAGGTCGAGCCGGACTCTTTCAAGCTGCGACTTTGCTGCGTCTAAAGCGGATCTTGCAGCTTCCAGCTGAGGCTTTTCACCCACCAGCGGGGGAACCGGTTTTTCCGGATGGAGTTCCAACCATTCAGCCACTGCCGTTGCTGAACCTGCTTCCTGCAACTGAAACTCTGTTTGGGCCCGGACCACCTCGGCTTGTGCTTGCTTAAGCGCCAGATTGTAATCTTTTTTATCAATGCGGAAAAGTACGGTATCTGCCGTAAACATGCCGCCGCTGAAGGCGCTGTCGGCAATTTCAACAATGCGGCCGCTGACCTGGGGCACAATATAGACACTTGCCCGCATCTGCGTCGTACCTGTGGTACTGAAGCGGAGCCGGTAAGACTGCGGCTTCACTTCAACCGTCTGCACCACCAGTTTCAGCGCTTCCGCCATTGTCCCTACCTCCGGTTCCATCTGCAAAGAGGAGAGAAAACGAGAGAGCAGGAATGCACCGCTGATTAAAATAATGATAGCTGCCAGCTGAAGCCAACCCTTAGATTTCTGCCGCTTATGGGCACTTTCTTCTTCGCTCATATACCCTGATACTATGCTGAAATTTCAGTACAAAGGAAATTAGCTTAACAATCCTCTCAACCTTTACCCTCGTAGGGGAGATCAACGGGTTTAAGCTCCGGCTGCCTGCCAAGCCAGTCTCCGCCCAATGCCAGATAGAGGGCAATACGGTTATTCCAGGCGGCCTGGGCAACCAACAAATAGTCCTGCTCCGCCGCAAAACGGCGGCGCTCAGCGACAAGCATGTCGAGCAGAGGCACCAACCCGCGGTGGTATTGCTCTGTTAGCCGCCATGCAGCCTTGCGCGCATTGTGCAAACGATCTCCCACATCATCGAGCTGCTCGGATAAATAGCGTCCGTTACTTAAGGCTGTTTCCACTTCCTCAAGTGCCGCCAACACATCTCCTGCATAGGCGGCGGCCAGCTCGCGCACCTCCGCTTCCTGCAAATCAATATCGGCACGAAGCCTGCCGCCCTGGAATAAACGCACCATAATATCGCCGACAATAGCGCCAAAAAAATTAGCGCTGTCAACAAATGTACTGAGCTTCTCGTCGCGCAGACTTATCGACCCGGTCAGGCTCAGATCCGGATAGAGATCAGCCACAGCCACCCCGACCTGCTCAACGGACGCCGCAAGGCGGAGCTCATTGGCCCGCAAATCCGGCCGGCGGTCAATGAGTTGTGCCGGCAACCCGGGTGGTACCTGTCCCGGTGGTTGCAATGGCGGGATGTGAATTTCATTTTCTGTCGTCCTTCCGGGAGAACGTCCCAACAAAACATCGAGCATGTGTAACTCTTGCCTGATCCGGCGCTGCAGATCCGGTATCTGTGAGGTCGCCGCTGCCAGATTCTCACGAGCCAGATAGACATCGGTCGCGCTGGTATCGGCAACTCCCCGGCGATAGCGGCGTTCGACGATATTTAACGTCAGCTTTCGATTTTCCTCAGCTTCCCGAAGCAGATCGATACGTTGCTGCAAGGTGGCAAGAGCTATGCGACGCCGTGCCAGTTCCGAGATCAGGGAATGGACCAGGGCTTCGGCATTAGCCAGAGAAGCTAGATAATTCAGACGGGCGGCGGCACTGCGGCGTTCCAGCCCGCCAAAAAGATCGACCTGCCAGCTGGTACTCAAACCGGCTTCAAGTTGAGTAAAATAAATACGCTCACTTTCGCTTCGTTGAAGAGATGCAGCGTCTATTACGTCGAGTGATTGTTCGTTACCCTTTCCCGCGGTTCCGGAGGTTGAGGCGTCCGAGCCGATGCCCTGGAATCCCCTCCGAGCGGAACCTGATGCGGATAGACTGGGCAACATACTGCCCCTGGCGATCCCGAGCTGTGCCCAGGCCTTCCGGATGCGTGCTGCAGCCTCCTTAAGCTGGAGATTGTCGGCAAGCAGAAGTTCGACGGAATCCTCCAGCCAGGAATCATTCATCCGGCGCCACCATCGGCTGAATTGATTCCCGGAGATGATGCGGCCTATGTCATCAGGTGTATTGTAAAACGGATGCAATCCGCTCGCAGGGGTCTCGATTCTCCGATAATCCGGTCCAACCGTGCAGGCCGTGATCATCGTCAAAAAAAAATCGCTACTCCGACAATCTTTAGCTTTATATTCATATCTCCTCCTCTTCAAAATTATAGTGTGCCCGAAATGGTTGTCAATGCGAGACCAGAACAGTTTGGCGAAATATCGAAAAATATCGAAATGCTCAGGCAGTCTGACGCGGCGGTGTATTTGCAAATTATCGAGTTCGAATAGCCTTTGTGATGCGAGACTACGGTATGCAGTAACGGACCGACGCTCTGGATAGATAGCCCTGATGTGTACAACTAACCCACCACAGAACACTAAGCGCCCACGGATACCAGATCGTGGGCGTTTCTTATGATGCAGGGTTTGTAGTAACAACGCACTCATACCAAATTCATACCCTACACCCTCATTGACGGGTGACCCAGATCTCCGGCCTATGCTTGTTCTACGCTTTTAAAGAGTGTAACTGTCGAGTCATGCCAACGGCATGACATGTGCCTATCAGCCTTTTAGCATATCCAGAGTTGGGATCCCCTTTGGGATATCCTTTAACCTCACATGTTCCCCGACTTTAAATCTCGCCGTCTCATTTCCGAAGATTTTTAGGACGCGTTCATGGATCATCGTCTAAATCAAAATGAAACAACATCTGGATGGTGTCCGAAGGATCGCCCTGGATCAAGGTTAGGGAGGGTACCTGATTATCACACAAATCAGGAAGATCCGGATGGGACTTCTGAATACAATTTTTGGAGGGCAAAAAAACAATCTTTACCATTCATAACAGGCACGATCATATCCAACATGACGAGATCGATAGCCCCCCCTTTTCCGTCACCTCTTATTCTTCCTGCATTTTACGCATCTTCTGTGACAGGTAGGTCTCACGGTCAAGCTCACCCAACTGCTCCGGGTACCGATTGGTGAGGTCGAACCAGCGCTCAAGGCGCGCTTGCAGACGCTCACCTTCCGGCTTATCCAGGGTGTCGAGGTAAGCCTGCAGTGCCAGATAAAAGCGCATAACATTGCGTTCGATCATGCCGCGCTGGCCACCCACCAGCTCATCGTTGTCTTTGGTCTTGCTGAACCCGACCTTGTCACCACCCACAGTAGACAGATAAAAATCCATGGTCACGCGGGTTGCACCGCCGATCTCAAGTGAATAAAAAAACCGCAGCAAGGTACGCTCCTTACCGCTGGGTATCGCCTCCATTTCCATGCGAACATTACGCGTTCCGTAAGGACCTTCTTCGCCCGCCAACTCGGTTTCGAGATAACCATCTTTGCGAGCAAGCATACGGAAAGTCAGATTCATTACCATCGCTTCTTCCAGCGTCTGGGAATGCTTGGATCCCATGTGGACACGCAAGGTCGCAGAACCATTGTCCAGCTCTGCGGCGACACAAGCCTTGACATTTGGATGGAGGAAGATGACCTCGCACCAGTTAGAAGCCGATTTAAATGCGTCGGCAAACTTGTCGAAGCCATACTCCACCAAACCGTAGATTTCGCCATGTACGTGGTTGTTTTCTTCGCTTGACTCAAGTTCAAGGGGTTCGTCTATAGATGAGTCTTTAATGCGCTTAAGAATTTCATCATGCTCATCACGTAAGTCGTCTTCCCCTCCAAAGACAGCCTCGGCAGACAACATAAAAAGAAAACCCAGAAACCATAGCGATACGAGCACTGCTTTCAAAGCCGGTAATGCTCTCATAGCATCCACTTTCTTTGTTCATGAAAACTCTCAGGGCGGCGTTCTTTGCGACCTGACCAACCCGTATCTCCCCGGTGAATAATCATGAAACCATTCCGAGGCTAATCTGCCTCCATTTCTGGAATACCGTGCATAATCAGCCAGCCCAACAGAAAATAAACCGGAACGATGATAAGCCCGAGCCGTTGACTCTCGAAAACGGCGGTTAATCCACCGACAATCAACGGCCCAAGAAAGGAGGTTGATTTTCCCGCTAAAGCAAACACGCCGAACAACTGCCCACGCATTTCCTTAGGCGCTGCATGCGACAGATAGGAGCGACTCGAGGCCTGTACGGGTCCGACAAAAACCCCCAGTAAGAGTCCATAGATCCAGAACCAGGCGGTCTCTGTGACCACCAGGATCAAGGTTGAAAAGACAAACAGACCGCTCAGCCCCAATAGAATCGTTTTGCGGCTGCCAATGCGCTCATCAACCCAGGAAAATCCGAAAGCACCGGCACCGGCGGTGATGTTCAGGGCAATTCCGAAAAGCAAAATCTGAGTTTCGTTCATACCGAAGGTGCCGACTGCGTAAATCCCTCCCAAGGCAAAAATCGTCGCTAGCCCATCTGTGCAGATCGCCCAAGCAATGAGAAATCGAACGACCTCTTTGTGTTCACGAATATTGCGCAGCGAGTCGCGCAGTTGCCCGATACCTTCCTGGATGGACTGACGCTGACTTTTTCCGCTGGCTTGCCGATCCGGGGTGAAGAAAAAAAGGGGCAGGGAAAAAACCATCAGCCATAAGCTTACGAATGGAAAAGATGCTCTCACGTGGGCCGCTGCCTCACGATCCAAAGGCAGCAAAGCGCCTTCCTGAATAAACAGAAAAAGGACGGCGACCAGACAAAAGATGCCCCCGACGTAGCCCATGGCCCAGCCTCTTCCCGACCAGCGACCATATTCCTGACGTGAGGCGAGATCCGCGAGCATGGCATTATAGAAAATAGTCGCGGCCTGTGCGCCGAAGGTCGCAACCGCAAGCAGACTGAGCGCAAGCCAATAATCACTGGGATGAGGATGCACGAACCAGAGTCCCGCCGTGGCGCAGACACAAATCAGCGTGTTGAAGCCGATCCATGGTTTGCGCCGCCCTGCGCGATCGGCGATGGCTCCCAGAAATGGCCCGCTGAGAGCAACGGTTAAGCCGGTGAGACCGATGGTCAGGCTCCAGTGGCTGGTAGCGCGCACGGAGTCCGTAGCGACCTGGCTGGTAAAATAAGCAGCGAAAACAAAAGTTTGGATGACTGTGGCATAAGACTGGTTGGCCCAGTCGTAGAACGTCCAGGACCATAAAGCTCTATCTGTGACTTTTATATTATTGGATCCACACTCAACTGTTGGTGTACTCATCATCAGACATCGCTTTCTTGGAACTGCTCGGTCACTTTACACTCAAGTGTATCAAGGGTGGCTTTAAAGTAAATATCTTCGAAGCAAAAAGAGCTGAACATGAGTTGATCGGTTATAAATATATGTTACTTTTTAAATAAGCCATTCGGACAAGATCAGCGTTCCGGTCAAGGGTCAGATGCTGAGGATGACAAGGATCTCTTCTCAAACGGGATGGCAACATTGCAGAATCTGAAGGAGGCAAACACATGGGCGAAATAACAATAAAAGACCGCGCCCAGGGAGCAATGTTAGGCGCATTAATAGGCGACGCACTGGCTCTTGGCCCTCACTGGTATTACGACCTAAAAGAGATGCAACGCGACTACGGTGAATGGATCAGCTATTATACGGAGCCAAAACCTGATCGCTATCATGCCGGTCTGAAGGCTGGTGAGTTGTCACAATCCGGGTATCTCCTGACGATGATGCTACAATCACTGGCTGAATGCAGTGGTTACGACGAAAGCGATTTCTGCCGACGACTTGAAACTGAGTTATTCCCGCAACTCGACGGCACTCCTATGTCTGGGCCTGGAGGTTACACCAGCCAATCAATCCGCGAAGCCTGGCGCCGTCGGGTTCAGCAGAAATTGCCTTGGTCGCAGACCGGTGGCCATGCGGACACGACCGAAGCAATTGAGCGGACTCTGGCTATTGCGGTTCGATATGCCCTTCAACCAAAGCAGTTAGCAGCAGCAGTTACCAGCAATACCCTTTTGACCCAAACGGACGACACGCTGGTCTCGATGACCGTTGCTTACGGTGCCGTTCTGAGCCTGTTGGTACAGGGCCACAAACTTGATTCTGGAATCTCAAATAAACTGATGAAGCTGGTCAAAACCGGACAACTACCATTTCACGCTGTCACCAGTGACAACCTGCAGCCACCACAACCAGGCGATTCGGATCCGCCTCGCGTCGGTCGCTTTGCCTCGCCGGATGCCCTGCTGTCTCCGTCCTATATGGCCGCTGCGGCGATTGATCCGAATATCCGGATTGAACCCGCCTGGAAAGTCTCCATCGTTTACGGCATGCCCTGTGCCATCTATCATCAACTGCCGGCGGCTTACTATCTGGCTGCACGCTTTCCTGATGATTTTGAATCTGCCGTGCTGCATGCGGTTAATGGTGGCGGCCAGAATCAGGCCCGCGCTATTTTGACCGGTGCCCTTGCTGGTGCGCAAACTGGCTATTCAGGTATTCCGCAACGTTTTTTGGATGGGTTGGATAACTCTGCATCATTGACAGATCTAGCAACACAGATAGCTACAATGCTCTAATGGGTTCGCTCTTTTAACGCGATCATAAGAACACAAAGACCCCGCTTAGGGATCGAGGCTGGGATTTTTGTTAAGGCAGAGTGTTCAGTAAAATAAAAATAAAATCCAGGACGGTTCTTTTTTTACAATTTTCTATTTTTGAAAAATTGCAAATCGGCACGAGACCGGCCGTTTAAAAGTGATCTTTGAACAGCGTACCAAAAAAGAGAAGGTCTCTGTTCAGCACCAGGTCGGGGGACGGAGCTGAATAGTTACAAAAAAAGAAGGATTATGCGCATGGATGATCTGATTTGTTACTGCTTTGGCTATACCGCAACCGACATCGAAGAGGACATCCGTCGGCATGGACTATCTACGATATTGGAGAAAATCCTTTCCGAAAAAAAGGCGGGCACATGCCAGTGTGCCGTCAAACATCCGCAGGGCCGCTGATGCCTCGCTGATGTCCGCCAGTTGGTGGACAAAATAATGAGCCTTCAAGAAAACAACGGCCACGAACGCCTCATATCTTCAGGTAACCCATCAGCATGACGTGATTAAGTTGGTTTCCCGAATAGCGAACCTTCAATCCACATCATCGATTGCTCAGTGACAGTTCGAAGCCGGTTCGCTATCGATTTCCTGACCATTGCCTGAACGGATATCGACCTTGGCACAGGCCAGCAAATTTCCATCATTTATCCGTTGAACTTTTGACATGATGAAACTCCCTGGATTTTTTGTGCCACAGTGCAACACCCGTTTATTTTCAATTTAAATCAGGAGTGCCTGCAGGGGCAATAACCTGAAGAGAGTTGGGAGAGCAATCAACTACAACACAGAACCACTAGTCGATCTCCCGCGCACAAATCCAGCAACTGCTTCCGAGGCGGATTCATCAACAAATGGCGGCCATGTTCATCCGCTGCCACCCGAAATACGCCCAGCGCAATTTCTCCTTTGGCAGCGACAACCTTTTCGAGTGCCAGAAAATCCATAGTTTCAAACACCGGATAATCAGCGGGATCGCGGAACTGGATTTCCGGGCCACCAACAGTGAAAAGCTCATCGAGCACAATACGCAACTCGCGGCGCAAAGCAACCTGGGCCAGAATATGGCTTAAAATCATCGGGCTGATCAAAATTTCACTTTGGTGACCATACATCAGGCTCCGGTTGTGTGGATCGCTAAGCTCCATAATGACTTGGGGTGTTAGTTCCCAGATTGGCTTGCACGTAAACTTCTGATTATCTCCGGTCATTCGCTGCAGACGTCGCCACCACTCCCGTTGGCGACCCCTCGGAAGAATACGGCACCAGCGCCCGGTTTCAGGCGATGAACGGCCCGACAACAGGAACAGCGCAGCCGCCGAAGAAAGACAGGCTCTATCAAACATGAAAAATAGGCGAGAACAAACCCATGCCACCACAACGGTTGACCGCAACGTGGACATCCGGATGGCTTAACCCAGGGAAAATCCTTGCCAAGACGCGCAATCTCATTGACGTCAACATCAACAGACAGTACCAATAAAGCAACTCCTTGCCGGGAGGCCAATCCCTGCATGGAGGGGACGGTGGGGCTCCTCTTTAGCCCCACCGTCCTGCCTCAAATCAATGACGATGATCAGATCCAATTTAATCTGAGATTCTCATTCACCTCTCTAACA
>CAZMFD010000066.1:0-14107 GCA_964565445.1 uncultured Geobacteraceae bacterium | reverse complement strand
CAGGGCGGCTGAAGAAGGCCGAGTTGATCAGATCCATCCAGTCAGCGGAAAGCAACCCAACGTGCTATATGACTGATCAGGTGGATAACTGCGGAGAAGCTTCCTGTCTGTGGCGCGCCGACTGTCGTTAGCTAACCCATCTATTCAAGGCGATAAAAAAAATCGTTCATTTCACCAGCGGGAGGGAATCGATGAGTATGCAACAAAATAGCGTACTGCCATTAGGGCAACTGGATCATTATCTGAATGCCGATCAATTCGATTATTTTCAGCGTACCTTGACCAACTGGCGGCAACGCTTACAAATCGAATACAACGAGTCTCGTCAGCGCATCCGTCTTCAGGATGAGCGGGTTGGTGATATTGTGGATCAGAGTGTCAAGGAAAGCGGAACCACCATGGAAATGATTAATTATCGTCGCAAACGTTCCCTTCTCGTCCAGGTCGAAGCCGCCTTGCAACGGATCAGTGACGGTAGTTACGGTTATTGCTTGATGACTGAGGAAGAGATCGGCGTTGAGCGCCTGCGCTCGTATCCGATAGCGACCCTGTCGGTGGAAGCACAGGAACTGGTAGAGCGGCGGCGACATTGGAATACATAATGCTGAAAAATTACCATTGTTCATCCTCCGGCCTGCTTCTTGATGAACCTGATGTTCAGGAGGTGAGCCCGTCACTGGTTCATCGTCTTGATCGGCAGAGAATTTTTGATCTTCTTGAGTTTGCTGAAAAATCCGGCGTCAAACTAACCTCAGAATCGATTCCACAGATGTCGCTGGCAACGGTTCTTGATGCCTATGACAATGAGTTTCAGCTGAGCTGGTTGTTATCCGCGCCGGTGAATGTGATCCACCGGGGTCATCAGCGCATCGCTTGCCCGGCTTCCGATGGACCGGAGCGCTCTCTGGCACTGGTCTGTGCAGAGGCTCTTCTGCGTGCCGGCAGCAGCAGAATCCGGGGAAGAGTCAAGGCCTTATTGCAAGGCACGGAATTGTCACATTTTTCTGTCCCGCGGTGAGCGGTCATCCCTGACCAATGCCGCTGGCGAAAGGCTTTAGGAATTTATCCGCGGAACACAGCCAAACAAGACCAGAGCAGACTGACCCACACCACTGCCGCCAGCAGCAGACTCAAGAACACCGCTGCCTCGCCGATGCGGGTGACGACACCTGAAACTTCCGGAAATGTTGTAAACAGCTGGTCAAGACAGCGAACGAAGATGTTCCGGACGCGCCAATCTCTGCCCGACCTGGTACCCGCCTCCGCTTCCAGGTGCTGATTCCAGAACATCAGGTCGGTGTTGATAAAAATGCGCAGATTTGCAGCTGTGGCGATGGCAAAACACCGGCGCAACAGGGTTTGACAGGCGTGAACCGTTTCTTTGAGATGATCTGAATAACTGTCGAGAATTACCAGATGGGCCAGATCATCGAAGGTAATGGCGGTAAAACCGAGAGCACACACCTTTTCACAATAGATTGTCAGGGCGGCGCAGATCCGGTCGCTATCGTCAGCATTGATCTTGCCGGCGTTGACCAGGGCATCGAGGGGGGCTTTGGACCAGTTTTTACGCTGTCCGTTAAGTAGCGGGACAAAAAAGGGGGCGCTGCCATCAATCAGCAGCAGATCCCTTGAAGGGAAGGGATTGCTCTGTTCGCAAGTTGTAGCTGCAACAGGGAAATTCATCAATCCGATTGTTCTCCATCAATTGACAGAGCACGGATCGCTTGTTTGTGAACGCTGGTGACGCCGGCAACAATTCCCCGATTGGCAGCCAGTTCAACACCAACAGAAAAATCAAGGGGCAGGCCATTCAGATCGGTGACGCGTCCACCGGCCTCCTCCACGATCAGTACACCGGCAGCGTGATCCCAGATTTTTTCCCGGTGAGCAGGCGTGCGTTGAGGAGGCAGGCGTAAATAGAGCACTCCCTTGCCGGCGGCCAGCAAGGTATATTTCGCCTGGCTATCGACGTGCAGAGGCGAAAGAATCATGCCCAGCGATCGGGCGATCGACTCCTGACGCTGCCGATCATTATGATCCGTCTCAACACTTTCGAGCAGACGGTATTGCTCCGGTTCAATATCTTCCGTCAGTTCAAGTTTGATCGCCGAACTGCTGTCCTGTGCTATTACAAAGGCCCCGCCACCACGAACAGCGTAGAACAGCTGTCCCGGCAAACCTTCAAACTGTAACCCCAGTGCCGGACAGGCCAGGAAGCCGAGGACAATCCGGCCGTTGTCAATCAGCGCTAATGCGAGGGCATACTGGTTACCACGAACAAAGCCCCTGGTTCCATCAACCGGATCAAGAACCCAGAAGCGTCCTTGCGGTGTGCTGTTGCCCAGATCGATCCAGTCGCACACGCGATGCCCTTCAGCATGGGGAAGATGGGGTAACAGTTGTCCTGTCACCTGCGCCAGCACAGACGCCATTTCGGGAGACCGAAGAGTATCAGCATCTTCTTCTGCAACAATGGCGTCGTCGGGAAATTCCGTATTAAGAACATGACAGATCAATGCCTGCACCGCAAAGTCGGCGATTGTCACTGGCGAATCATCCGCTTTGTGCAGCGCCTGTGGTCTGCCGGATGTTGCCCGGATATGCTCAGTCATTTGCCCCGCCTGACGCATGACCTCGATCCCCACCTCAAGTTCTTTGTGATACATGTTCTTTCCTTTATTAGAGGGTAACTGTTCAGCATAGAGCAGGAGTTTTCATTCCTGGGGCCTTTTTTAACGCGGTAAAATTCAAAGGCAAGGATGACGCGGTAAGATCAAAGTAATAACCTCTTTTTTGGTCAAAAAAACTCATCCCCCGGTTTTGAATTTGACCCTTCCGCGTAAGGTTTCAAGGTTTTCACCGCGATGGGATTTAAAAGCCAAGCTGCTGAACAGATATCATCAATCAATTAATCAGGTGCCACCTCGGAACCATGCCGCAGGCTGATAATCGGCCAGCCCCGCTGGGTAGCAATGTTCTTCAACTTCTCATCCGGATCAACGGCAACGGGGTTGGCAACACGCACCAGCAAAGGCAGATCATTGCTGGAATCACTGTAAAATGACGCTCCGTCAAGAAGTGTGCGCTCGACTCCCGCTTGTCCCAGCCATTGTTCGACCGCAGTGATTTTGCCCTCTCCAAAGCACAGCGTCTTTCCTGGATGGCCGGTAAAAATGCCGTCACTCTGCTGTGCTTCTGTTGCAACCAGATGCTTGATATTGACCAGCTTCGCCACCGGGGCGGCCAGAAAATGGTGGGTAGCCGTTACGACCGCACAGATGTGTCCCTGATCATGATGCGCCCTGATCAGATCTGCAGCTCCGGGAGCAATATTGGGTGCAAGCCGGTCTTCACTGAATACCTCCAGCAACGTCATCAATGCCCTCAAGGGAATGCCGGATAATGGTTTCAACTGAAACCTCATGTAGGCCGCAAAATCAAGGCAGCCATTAACATAATCGGCATACCAACGCTGCTGTTCGCGATTAATCCGCTCTTTATCCAGATACCCCTGATCCGCAAGAAAATTGAGCCACAGGCTGTTAGTATCAGCCGCCAGCAGGGTGTGGTCAAGGTCGAACAGAATCAGTCGCGGATCTCCATTTGCCTTTCTAGATAATAGCATGCCGCACCCGTGCCGACACCCATTCGCTGACCACGACGGTACCCAGAATGACAATAAAAATCAGGCTGACTTGCGGCCAGGCCAGGGTATTGAGGGAATGGGACAATTCCAGGCCGATGCCACCGGCACCCACAAGCCCAAGAACCGTTGATTCGCGGATATTGATATCCCAGCGAAACACAGAGATACCGGCAAAGGCCGGCATGATCTGCGGCACGATGGCATAATCGAGAACCTGCGGCCCACTCGCTCCGGTTGCCAGAACCGCTTCAACCTGAGAATGATCAATCTCTTCGATGGCTTCATAGAGCAGTTTGCCGATAAAACCGATAGAGCGCAAAGCGATAGCGATGATGCCGGCCAGCAGTCCGGGTCCGAGAATCGACACCAGCAGCAGCGCCCAGATCAATGAATTGATGGAACGCGATGAGACAATCGCCAATATCGCCAGAGGTCGCACGTAACGTTGGCTCGGGGTCGTGTTGCGCGCGGCCATAAAAGCGACCGGCACGGCCATGACAATGCCCAAGAAGGTGCCCATGGTGGCAATATTCAGGGTATCCCACAGGGGTTTCCACAACCGTTCCATGTACGCCCAGCGCGGCGGCGTCATCCGGTCGGTAATATCCATCACCTGCTGGGGGGCATCCTGAACAAAAATCCACAGGGTATTTTCATTCATCAGTCGCCAACAGAATACGAACAGGGCCACCAGCAACAGCCAGCCGAACCATGCCAGCCATTGCTGACGACTGGTGCGATACTGCCAGATTTTACTTCCATCCCGATCAAGTATCGGCATTACTGCACCTTTTTGCGGACATAACCGGAAAGATATTCCGACAGCAGAACAATAGCGATGATGATGATCAAAATCGCGGCCGCGGATGAATACTCATAGCGGTCAATTGCCGTGTTCAGGGTTGCACCGATACCGCCGGCACCGACAATGCCGATGACCGCCGACTCGCGAAAGTTGATATCAAGCCGATAGAGAGACAGTCCGATCAGCCGCGGCACTACCTGGGGTTGAAAACCGTAATTGATCAGCTGCAGCCAACCGGCACCCGTTGCCCGAATGGCTTCGGCCTGGGATTCGTCGATATCTTCCATATCCTCGGCCAGCAGTTTTGATAAAAAGCCGATGGTGGCAAAGGCCAGGGTCAGAAATCCGGCCAGCGGACCAAAACCAACCATCGCAACAAACAGAATGGCGATAATCACCTCCTGAAAACTGCGGGATAAAGCAATGATGGAACGACACACCAGATAAACCGGTGCCGGGGCAAGGTTGCGCGCGGCACCGATGCCTATAGGTACTGAAATAAGGATACCGATGACGGTTGACGTCAGGGTCATGGTCAGACTTTCGATGATACCCTCCCGGATATCGGCCCCACGTGAAAAAAAGTCAGGGGTTAAAAACCCGGAAACAAAAGCCCAGCCGCGCGGCAGACCATCCCAGACCCGGATCCAGTTGATCTCAATGGAATTCAAGCCAAGAATGAGATAGGTCACAGCGCCGAGCAGCAGTCCGTAACGTAACCACTGATTGCTGATAAAAGGTGGTTTTTTCCATTGGGTTGGATAGGTGCCGGCAACGAAAGCTGAGGCATTCATCGAGCAACCGCCAGTTTTTTCTCAGGCAAGGGTTCTTCTTCCTCAGCCACGGGCGATTCTGCGACAGATTCTTTACGGATGGTAGCGCTCCAGTCTTCGGCGCCGTAAATGTCCGTCAGCACTTCGGCGCTCAAGCCTTCCGGGGCGCCGTCGTATACCACTTCCCCCTGACGTAGCCCGATAATGCGCTGGACGAACAATTGCGCCAGGGCAACATCATGGATGTTAATGATCGCCGCTAATTGCCGTTCTGCACAGATCTCGGTGATCAGGCGCATAATCTGGCGCGAGGTTTTCGGGTCAAGGCTCGCGGTTGGTTCATCCACCAGCAACAGATCGGGATTCTGCAACAACGCGCGGGCGATACCGACCCGCTGACGCTGACCGCCGGAGAGGGCATCAGCGCGCCTATCAACATGATCCAACAGCCCGACCCGGTCAAGCACGGCAAAGGCCTGTTGCACGGCCGGAGCGGGGAAACGGCGGAACAGGCTGCGCCAGAAACTTACATAGCCCAATTGTCCGGAGAGCACATTCTCCATCACGGTCAAGCGCTCGACCAGGGCATACTCTTGAAATATCATTCCCATGCGCCGCCGTGCTCGCCGCAAGGCCGTCTGACCCAGTGAGGTCAGTTCGAGCTCTTTAAGTTGTATGGTTCCTGCTGTCGGTGCGACCAGACGATTGATGCAGCGGATCAGGGTCGACTTCCCTGCTCCAGAGGGGCCGATGAGGCCGACAACCTGGCCCTGGGGGATCTCAAGGGTGACCCCCTGCAGGGCCAGGTCTCCGGTTTTATAGCGTTTTGTCAGTTGGGTTAGGGTCAGCATCGATTAACGACAATCGTACGTCACGCCCATGGCCTTATCGATGGTACGGACCACAGCCCAGTGCTCTTTATAGGTGATAGGGATAAATTTAGCTTCTCCTGAGTTTTTGAATTCTTCCTTCAGGGCCGAACCTTCCCAGGGGAAGCTGAAGAAGGCTTCCTGAATCTTTTTCTGCAATTCAGGATGGAGGTTGTACGCCACGCCGTAACCGGTCGTCGGGAACGTCTGTGACTTGTAAATGGTCACGAGCTGTTCCGGCTTGACCACCCCGCGGGACAACATACGATTCAGTACCGAATTGGCAATCGCTGCGACCGGATAATCCTTGTTGGCAACCCCCAGGATCGAGTTGTCATGCTTACCGGAAAATACCGGCTCATAATCTTTCTCAGCGGTCAGACCATATTCTGCTGCCAACAGGGCTGAAGGCGCTTTAAAGCCGGAATTCGAGGTTTGCGATGTAAAAGCCATCTTACCGCCGCGGATATCCTCAATTTGCTCAATACCGGAACCGGGATAAGTAATGATCTCCATCTCATAACCAAAACTGTTGTCGGCGCGTGCCATCATGGCAAAGGAGCGAAAACCGGCGCAGTTAACCGCGATCGGGTTGGAGCCGGTGTTGAAACCGGCGATATGCAGGCGTCCGGCACGCATGGCCTCAAGCTGGGCGGCGTTGGACTGAACCGGAAAGAACTGTACCTTTTTACCGGTAACCTTCTCCATATGTTTGATGAATCCGTCCCAGACTTTGGCATAGACGGCTGGATCTTCAACCGGTGTGTAGGCAAATACCAGGGTATCGGGATCGACCCATTGTTTCGGGTCGCTGGGAATATCGGCCACCAGGTCTCCATCACTATTGGTAAAGCGTGGATCCATGGCTGACGCGCCTCCGGCATTGAGAACCAATAGCAGAAATAAGGTAAACAGCAGCAGGGTTAAACTTGTGGCGTTTTTTCTCAGATGTCTGATCATTGGGACGGCCTCCTGTTCATATTGAACTTATAGAGTGAGATGGGCTTAGTGCATCGCGATGAAGTAACCAGTTTGTCGTTGTCCTGTCAGTAAACGTAGAAAGCTTTGACCTGCGATTTTTAGAGGCGTCGGGTTAAGTAGAAGTAAGATCGAGGTTAGAAATTGATGAGCTGACATAATTCGGTCGTGGAGGAAACTTGCAGCTGAATAGAAACCTTATGGTTTTCTCATCCAAAGCTAACGTCCGGCGGGATAATCGGTGAAAAACAAAAGGAGAATAATCAGTATGGCGCTAGCCGATTTACACGTTCATTCAAAATATTCCAATCACCCGTCCGAGTGGTTTCTGCAGCGCCTCGGCGCTTCGGAATCCTACACCGAACCTGAAACGATCTATGCTCTGGCTCGTCAGCGCGGCATGGATTTTGTCACCATCACCGATCACAACTGCATCAAGGGTTCTGTTGAACTGGTGGAAAAATATCCTGATCATTGTTTTACCGGGGTGGAATCTACTGCCTATTTTCCTGAAGATGGCTGCAAGGTTCATATCCTGATTTATGGACTCGAGCGTGAGCAATTTGCCCGGATTCAGGAACTGCGTAAAAACCTCTATGATCTGCGCGATTACCTGCAGCAGCAGGATCTTGCCTGTGTTGTCGCTCACGCCACCTACGCGGTTAATGATCGTCTGACTCTGGATCACCTGGAAAAACTGCTGCTGTTGTTCAACAATTTTGAAGGGCGCAACGGCAGTCGCAGCCCCTTGCACAATGATTCGCTGTCGCTGGTATTGTCGCAGTTGACCGCCGCCGACATAGCGCGGTTGGAACAAAAACACGGCATCGCCCCCTGGGGTGAAACGCCCTGGAAAAAGGGTTTAACCGGCGGTTCCGATGATCACGCCGGGTTCTTTATCGCCAAAACCAGCACCAGGGCGGTGGCAAAAACCCCGGCGGAATTTATTGAACAGATCAAACAGGGCAGATTGCTGCCGCAGGGGCGTCAGAACAACTTTCAGGGACTGACCTTCGCCATCTACAAAATCGCTTTCGATTTCTCCCAGCATAAAAGCACCGCCTTTGCCCACTCGACCTTGAGTGATCTGACCCGCTATCTGTTCTCCGAAGAAAAGCTCAGTTTCAAGGATCGCCTGCGCTTAAACCGCATGCGTTCGCAAAAGAATAATCATATTTACCAGAGTATTGTGCGTCTGATCGAAACTACCCGCACCCTCGATCAGGATGATATCGATACCCGTCTGGAACTGCTTTACGAGTGTCTCAGCGATATTTCCGATCAGTATTTCCGCTCGTTGCTGGAATCCCTCACCACCAACCTGGAAGAGATGGATCTGATCCGCATCATCGCCGGTCTCTCCTCCAGTATTCCGGGAATCTTTCTCTCCGTCCCCTTCTTCTCCGCCTTCAAGCATATGTTCGGCGACCGTCAGTTGATTAACAGCCTGGTCACCAGCCTTGGCCACGTAGAAGCTCCCAAGGCTAAAAAGATCCTGTGGATGACCGATACCTATACCGACCTGAACGGGGTCTCCATGACTCTTCAGACCATTGGCCGCCTGGCGGATGAAAAAGGGTTCGGCATTCGTATCCTTTCGAGTCTGACCGCAGCGCAGCAGGAGCAGAACCTGCCCGCCGCCAGCCTGGTGATTCCGCCGATGCACTCCTTTAAACTGCCCCATTACCAGGAGTTAACCATCACTGTTCCGTCGGTGCTGCGCATGCTCAAGGCAGTTTACGAGGAAGACCCCGACGAAATCTATGTTTCCACTCCGGGGCCAGTTGGCCTGCTCGGCGTGCTCATCGGCCGGATGCTCGGCACCCCGGTGAAGGGGATTTACCATACCGACTTCACCATGGAGGCCGAGGCGATTATTGATCAACCGGAGGTTTCGGCTCTGATTGAGAAGTACAGCCAGTGGTTCTTCAATCAGTTCGACACTCTGCTGGTGCCGACAACGGAATACATGGAGTTACTGAAAAAGCGTGGTTATCGCCACCGCCACATGGAACTGTTCCGACGCGGCTTGCGTACCGAGCACTTCAAGCCCCAGCCGTTCACAGTCAAAAAATCACGTAACCAGGTCCGGCTGCTCTACGTCGGGCGCATCTCCAAGGATAAGAATCTTGATTTTCTCATCGATGTCTATCGTCGTACCCGGCAGGAGCACTCTCATCTGTCATTGACGATTGTCGGCGTCGGTCCCTATCTGGAGACCTTAAGCAACAATTGCGCAGATCTTGCTGATGTCACCTTCACTGGCAAGGTTCCGTACAGCGATTTACCTGAACTCTATAATCAGCATGATCTATTCCTGTTCCCCAGCACGACTGATACCTTCGGCATGGTTGTCCTTGAAGCCCAGGCCTGCGGCCTGCCGGCACTGGTATCTGATATCGGCGGACCACGCGAGATCGTGCGCGACGGGCAAACCGGTTATGTCCTGAACGTCGCATCTACCCATGTCTGGGTCATGCGACTGAATGAACTACTGGCGGATCTGGAAGAGGGCGGAAACTTGTGTCGATTACTCGGGCGCAACGCCCGTGAACGGGTTGAGTCAACCTATAGTTGGCACCATATCCTGCAGGATATGGTGCGCCCGGAAATCAAAACTGTTAGGTCCTTAAGGCATCGACAACCCTCACCGATCAAGCGGATGCTCAAGTTTGCTTCGAACATGATGGTGCACTGATCGCCGAACATGATTGCGTGGCGCAAAAACACTGTGCCTGAATATCCTTCGCCCTCCTCTTCGACCTTTCTGGTCTGTGCTTGTCCCTGCTCTTTTGGGCAGGGGTTTTTTTTGTTGTATCTACACAGCACCGGGCCGGGGATCCTATGTCAAGGGACGCTTTGCGCCCTCCCTGGCCGCTTGACTGTCGCCATCCATGGCGACAGACACCCTTGTCACAGGACCCCTGACCCTGTGCAAGAATAGAACTGAATAGTTACTTTTTATTATTTGCATGTCATTAAGAAAGGGAACATATGCTGACCGAATCATTCATCCTGGTACTGATCATCGCCCTGTATCTTTTGCTCGCCAATTATGTGAGCTATTTTCTGGGAAAAAAACGAATCCTTAATGGCCAAGAATGGGATTTAAATATCTGCTGTGGCAAGTCTGATGGCGGCGGGATCAATGTCGATATTGTCAAACATGATGACCTTCCCCGGTTTCAACAGGTAGATGACATCTACAACTTGCCGTTTGAAACCGGGCAGTTTGCAACCGTTCTCTGTTCACACACGATGGAACATGTGGATGACCCGAAACTCTTCTACACTGAATTACAACGGATCGGCAATCAGGTAACAATTGTTGTTCCCCCTTTGTATGATCTGGCCGCAGTATTCAATATTCTTGAGCACAAGTGGATATTCCTCACCTTCAAAAAAAAGCATCAGCAGCTGCCGCGACACATTAAATTACCCTTCGCCCACGGCTATCAACGCCTCTTCGGCCAGCGCAATCACGCCTGAGATAAAGAATGTGCAGCACCGGATCAAGGATTCAGCAATTACCTGCCATAGCGTGTATCATTGGCATTAAACGCGTTTGAGGGTAAAAATACTTGCTGATTGATGAACAATGATGTCAAAACTGTCTCCAACAAGAACATGCAGGGAGTGATACATGAAAACCATCGGACTGATCGGCGGCATGAGCTGGGAGTCAACGATTCTCTATTACCGGTTGCTCAACGAAGGGGTGCGCGAGCGCCTGGGGGGACTGCATTCGGCGAAGATTCTGCTGCACAGCGTCGATTTTTTTGAAATCGAGCAGATGCAGGTCAAGGCTCAGTGGCAGCTGGCAGGGGATCAACTGACGCAAGCGGCGTTGGGCCTGCAACAGGCCGGTGCAGATATGATTCTGATCTGCACCAATCTGATGCACAAGGTCGCGCCTGCTATCCGCAACAAAAGCAATATTCCGCTGCTGCATATCGCTGACGCTGCCGGACGGGCGATCAGCGAACAGGGGCTGCATAAGGTCGGCTTGCTTGGGGCCCGTTACACGATGGAAGAAGATTTCTATCGCCTGCGTTTGCAGGAAGAATTCGATCTGGATGTGATTATCCCGGAAGCCGACGAGCGCGAATACGTCCATCAGACGATTTTTAGCGAACTCTGTCAGGGCCAATTCACCACATCGACGCGACAGGGTTATCTTGATATCATCGAAAACCTGCACAAACAGGGCGCCGAAGGGGTGATTCTCGGCTGCACCGAAATCCCCCTGTTACTGCGTCAAGAAGACACCAGTCTGCCGTTGTTTAATACGACCGCCCTGCATGCCGCCTACGCCCTGGAATACGCATTTTCTGAGGCAGAGACTCCCTGACTCCTCTTTGGTAAAGGGGAGGAGCCCTAATCAGGGGCCGGCAGTTGATCCACCCGACTTTTTCTCCCCCGATCATCCCTTCCAGGAACCCGCCACCAATTTATTCGACACCATCCGAACTGAGTTCGGTTCCCTCACTCAAAATCCCCACGTAGGTATGGTAGATGAACTTCCGGTTTCTTTTTCCGGTTCCCCGTTGCCGTAAAATGCCGAGTTCTTCGCAGACGGCGATTAATGCGTTGGCTTTGGTGTAACTGACCCCGACCATGCGGGCGACGTCATTGACCATGACCACCGGCTGGCGCATCAGGCCGCGCAACAGGGCGAGACCATAAGAGCCTTCCCCATGTGCTACCAGACGATCAGAATCCTTTCTTTCGAGAATCTGGATTCTTTTGGTCGTCTGTAACACCATCCGGGAGACTTCACAGATTCCTTCGAGAAAAAAACGGATCCAGGCTTCGAAGTTACCATCCACTCTGACCTGGGTCAGGCGATCGTAATATTCCTGTTGATGGGTCTTCAGGTAGGCGCTCAAATAAAGCATCGGCTCATCGAGAATTCCCTTCCAGACCAGATAAAGGGTTATCAACAGTCGCCCGACCCTGCCATTACCGTCGTTGAAAGGGTGGATGGTTTCGAACTGGTAATGGAGCAAGCCGCAGCGGATCAGCGGCGGCAGCGTGTCGTCCTGGTGCAGGTAGCACTCGAAAGCTCCCAGTGCATCGTGCATGGTCTCGACGGGCGGCGGAACAAATCGGGCGTTGGCGGGACTGGTTCCGCCGATCCAGTTCTGCATCCGGCGGAATTCTCCGGGAGTCAGGTTGGTGTTTCCTCCCCGCACCTGCTGCATCAGCACCCCATGAATATCCCGGACCAAGCGCAGCGACATGGGAAAATCATCCTCCTGGAGCCGTTTCAATCCATGGCGCATGGCCTTGACATAATTGATGACTTCGCCCACATCCGCAGTCGGGACATGGTCTTCATCCGCGCCCAGCACATCGACCAGCGACGATTGCGTTCCCTCGATCTGGGAACTGAGCAGTGCTTCCTTCTGAATAAACATCCCGACCAGCAGATCGGGATTTGGCAGAACGGTGACAACGACATTCAGCGCCCCCAAGGCGCGATCCGCTTCCGAAAGCAACAGAGCAAGATCACCCTCCAGGCTAATCGGCGGAACAGGCGGGAGGGGGGCGGGGAAAAAGGCCGTGAACCCGACTGGCATTTTTTTAAATTGGCCACTGCGCATGGGATTGTCTTTCTTATCTCGCGTCTGCGATTTATGGAGACCTCACGAGAGTTTATAGCATTTTTTGTGAAATAAGAAAGGGAAAAACCTTCCATATCTCGCGATTGCGAGACATGGAAGGTGCCGAAGCAGTTATATCTCACGAAACAACACAAGCAGACCGCTTCAGAGCGTTGTTGCCAAGTTGGAGGAAAGCTAACCCCTCCCAGCACCCGCCAACAATCTACTCAGCTGTTTTTTATCCAAATCGAAATCGCTATCGGGTGTCCGATTTCGATTTCGACTGACTCGACTCTTAAGGCGCTATTTTGTCCAGTTGCCGGCTGAAAATACCACCATCACCCTGATGCCCCAGAGACAAGACATGACTGCGAGCTGCCATTTTATTCTTGAGAGTAATATATTTTTTTTCGACTGCCCCCAGAAGATTTTGCACTTTATGATAACAGGAAAAAGTATTCAATCCGGCAAACTCAAACCCGATTTTATACTCTGAAAATCCCTTAAAATAAGCTTTTTAGTCTGGAAAACATCCAAAGTAAAAACCTTAAAGCGAAAAAAATAAACTATTGATTTGGTCAGTAGAATGTAAAAACACGTAACACTCTGTTTTAAAAGGGAAAAACAAAAAAACACCCTTGACAGGTAAAGAGATTAGGATCAGACTCGAAATATAAAGTCCTTTTATGGTAAAAATTCTTATATAGCGAAAGCGAGGTCTAAAAATGCGTTGTCCAGTTTGCGGAAGTTACGATCAAAGTGTTTTATCGATGAAATCCCTCCAGTTTTCCGAGGGGTTGGTGGAATGTTCGGGATGCGGCAGCTCCTGGTCGATCAATCATGGTCATGCTGAAATGGTTGTCGATGCTCACCCACAGAGTTTTCTGGCGGGTCAGACGGAATGTGTCGAAGCTGACGATTATGTATGGGCCGCCTGAGGCCTTAGTTTGCTAACAACTTCATGGAGAGATGTTATGGAAGCATACAATTTATGTGTAGCTGGACCCTGCCGTTGTGGTGGTCAGGTCAGAATTTTTGGACCGAGTGATTTTGCTCCCCACAGTCATTGGGGACTGTACTGCTCGCATGACAATTGTGAGCATATGGTGACCGGCGAGACCCTGGAGGCCGCCATTCACGAGTGGAACCACAGCCTGGAGCCAGCTCACAGCTGATAGCGTCGCAAAAATTCACCAACTGCTACGTTGCAGCCATTGTCTCACTGCTTCAACGTACGTAAGTACCCCTCATTGCTCAACAATCGCGCGCCTTGCATTTGGCGCTTTTGGCTTAGCCATCTAAGTAAGATGTTTTTGCAAAAGCATCACAGCTGAGGTGAATTAAAGAATTAACCGATCCGACCTGGCGGGGCACCTGCCCATGCAGTGCGCCCGTAGGTGGTTCGGTTATTTCTTTTTGTGATTAGC
>CAZMFD010000065.1:0-15179 GCA_964565445.1 uncultured Geobacteraceae bacterium | reverse complement strand
TTTGAATGTGTGCCGCAGGGGTGCCCGGCTGTCTCTTGTGTCGGCAATTTTTTTCTCCTTCATCCTTATTAGGGTATTTCATGTCGTACCTGGTTCTGGCGCGCAAGTGGCGTCCACAGCTGTTCGACGATCTGGTCGGACAGGAGCACGTCAGCCAAACCCTGAAAAACGCCATCTCCACTGATCGGGTGCATCACGCCTTCCTGTTTACCGGTGCGCGCGGGGTTGGTAAAACCTCGGCGGCACGGATCTTTGCCAAAGCCCTTAATTGTCAACAGGGAATTACCACCACCCCGTGTGGCACCTGCTCATCCTGTGTTGAAATCACCTCCGGTCACGGGATCGATGTCCTCGAAATCGATGGTGCGTCCCACAATGGCGTCGATGATATCCGCGAATTGCGCGATGCGGTGCGCTATCTGCCGTCCCAGGGACGCTATAAAATTGTTATTATCGACGAGGTGCATATGCTCTCCAACAGCGCCTTTAATGCGCTGTTGAAAACCCTCGAAGAACCACCTGCTCACGTCAAATTTATTTTCGCCACCACCGAACCCCACAAGATTCCGGTCACTATCCTGTCGCGCTGTCAGCGTTTTGATTTCAAAAAAATCAGTATCGCGGCGGTACAGGCACGCCTGCGGTTCATCGCCGGCGAAGAGGGTATCACCATCAGTGATATCGGCCTTGCCGCGGTTGCCCGCCATGGTGGCGGTAGTATGCGCGATGCCTTGTCGGCCTTTGATCAGGTGATTGCCTGCTGTGGCAATGAGGTGACCGATGAGCTGGTGCAGCAGATTCTCGGTCAGGTCAGCAGTCAGCTGTTGCTGGACACCCTGAGCGCGATTGTTGCACGCAATCCACAACAACTGTTGACGCTGGTGGCGCAGGTCGATGATCTGGGGCATTCCTTTCGCCAGTTCTGTCAGCAGTTGGTAGCGCTGGTACGCGGTCTGGTGATTCTCAAGGTGATTGCTGAGCCGGGTGAACTGCTCGATGTCAGTGAAGGGGAGTTGACCGAGTTGCGGCGTCTGGCCGAGCCGCGTCCGCTGGATGAATTTCAGCGGATTCTGGCCTTTTTGTTGCGGACTGAAACAGAGTTGGCGACTTCCAGTTATTCACGACTGACAATGGAAGTCGCGTTGGTCAAACTGGCGACCTTGCCCACCGGGATTGATGTTGCGACCCTGATTCAGCGATTGGAAAGCTTGGAGAAAAAATTGCTGGCGCGGGTTGATTATGCTGCTCCCGCACCGGTTACAAACCCAACGGTCGGCGAGACTCGCGGCGCTGCTCCGGCGCCTGTGAGCGCTAGCCCCGCTACCGATCTGCCCCCTGAACCGCCACCATTGCCGGAGGAACCCGACGAAAAAAAGTCTGATGCTCAGCCGGCTGAAGAACAATCTGCAGGTAGCTGGGCAGGATTAGTCGAGTTTGTTAAAAGTCGGCGGCGCCCGCGTATATCCTCCCTGCTCGAGCAGGCCAACCTGCTGACGCTGGAATTGCCGCTGCTGCGGATATCCATGCCGGCTAAGTTTTATGGTCTGGCTGACAGTGAGATGCAGCAGAACCTGCAGGGGTTGGCGGCGGAATATTTTTCTGCCGCCGTCAAAATCGAGATTATCAAGGGCGCCAATGGTGAACCCCAGCCACCGTCGTTGCACGAGGAGCGCGAACGCCAGGAGAGTGATCGCCAACGCAAGCTGCGCGAGAACGCCCTTGAGCATCCGCTGGTGAAATCGGCTGTGGAGATTTTTGGTGGCAATGTCGAAAAGGTGACCCCCATTGATAAAGGTTTTGTGTAGTAGTGTACCCATCATTATAAGGAGATCAACATGGCAAAGGGACTTGGTAACATCATGAAGCAAGCGCAGCAGATGCAGGCAAAAATGGCCCGCATGCAGGAAGAGCTGGCAACCAAAGAAGTTGAAGCGGCTGCCGGTGGTGGCATGGTGACCGCGCGGGTCAATGGCAAACAGCAATTGCTTGAGCTGAAAATCGAAAAAGCGGTGGTTGATCCTGAGGATGTGGAAATGCTCGAAGACCTGGTCATCGCTGCGGTCAATGAGGGGATGAAGAAGAGTCAGGAGATGATGCAGGAGGAGATGAGCAAGATTACTGGAGGGATGAATATCCCGGGCATGTTTTGATGGCGTCGCAAAAACTCACCAACTGCGGCGTTGCTGCCATCGTTTCACTGCTTCGACGTACGTAAGTACGCCTCATTGTTCAACAATGGCGCGCCTTGCATTTGGCGTTTTTTGCTTAGACATCCAACTGGGATGCTTTTGGTGAAAGCATCAGCTTTTAGCGGCAATAAAAAAAGATTGAGTCGATCCCTCTTGCGTGGTAAAGTTCTTTTTGGTCTTACCAATGCGCCACCACTCTTTTTGGTCTCATTGTATTTTTTTAGCTTCCCTGAAAACAATGTTATAAAAGCATAAACCATTAGATTTCGGAGACAAAATTATGCTAGGCTCGCTCCCATCCTTCGCTCGTTTAGAAGCTGAATTGGGTAAGTTGCCGGGGATTGGTGGCAAGACGGCAGCGCGTTTGGCTTTTCATCTGTTGCGCACAGCGGATTCTGAGGTCGCTGCCTTGGCTGATGCGCTGCTGGAGATGAAACGTAACGTCCGTTTGTGTGAGAAGTGTTTTCATGTTGCAGAAGACCGCTTGTGCGGCATCTGCGCTGAGGATCAACGTGATCAGCGTCTGCTCTGCGTGGTTGAACAGCCCCAGGATCTGCTGGCGATTGAGCGTAGCCATTCGTATCGCGGTTTGTATCATGTGTTGCATGGGGCGCTGTCCCCTCTGGACGGGATCGACCCGGAAGATTTGAAGATTCCCCAGCTTGAGCAACGCCTGGTCACAGAATCATTTGATGAAGTAATTATCGCCACCAATTTCAGCGTCGAAGGTGAGGCAACTGCCCTGTACCTGACGCGCCTCTGTCAGCAACGTGGGGTGCCAGTCAGTCGCCTGGCGCATGGCATCCCTTCGGGCAGTGGTTTGGAATATATCGATGCCGGCACGGTGCAGCATGCGGTCTCGGGCCGCCGCACACTATGACCCAGCTGAATTTGTATCATCAATGAAGTTCCATTGTTCTTTTAATTGAAAAGAACACCATTTACCTAACTTACACAGGAGGTATGCATGTCTCGGAAAATGGTCAATATCGACGGTAATGCCGCAGCGGCGCATGTTGCTCATGCGACCAATGAGGTGATTGCCATCTACCCCATTACCCCGTCATCGGTCATGGGTGAGATCTCCGACGCCAAAAGTGCGGTCGGTGATAAGAACATCTGGGGGACTGTTCCCAAGGTGGTTGAATTGCAGTCAGAGGGCGGCGCAGCTGGTGCCGTCCACGGTGCGTTGCAGGCCGGTGCGTTGACGACAACCTTTACTGCATCGCAGGGATTACTGTTGATGATCCCCAACATGTTCAAGATTGCCGGTGAATTAACCCCGACCGTTTTCCATGTGTCGGCGCGTGCTATTGCTGCTCAGGCCCTGTCGATTTTTGGTGATCATTCCGACGTGATGGCCTGTCGTTCCACCGGTTGGGCTCAGTTCTGCTCCAACAACCCGCAGGAGGTCATGGACTTTGCCCTGATTTCCCAGGCCGCAACCCTCGAGTCGCGAGTGCCCTTCCTGCACTTTTTTGACGGTTTCCGCACCTCCCATGAGGTTCAGAAAATTGAGGAATTGTCGCGTGATGATATGCGCCACATGATTGATGATAATCTGGTGACGGCTCACCGCGAGCGTGCTATGTCACCGGAACACCCAAAACTGCGCGGTACCGCCCAGAACCCCGATGTGTATTTCCAGGGGCGTGAAACGGTCAATCCCTACTACGAAAAAATCCCGGGTATTCTCAAGGCGCAAATGGATAAATTTGCCGCCCGTACCGGTCGTCAGTATAACCTGATTGATTATGTCGGTGCCCCTGATGCGGAGCGCATTGTTGTGATGATGGGTTCCGGCGCTGAGGCGATGGAAGAGACCATCACCTATATGGTTTCACAAGGCGAGAAGGTCGGGATGATCAAAGTTCGCCTGTTCCTGCCGTTCCCGACCGAGGAATTCTGTAAAGCCATTCCGGCGACCACCAAAAAAATCGCCGTCCTTGACCGCACCAAAGAGCCCGGCTCTATTGGTGAGCCTCTTTATCAGGTGGTGCGTACGGCTATCGGTGAGGGGATGGTCGAGAATTTCACCAGTTTCTCCGGCTATCCGCCCATCGTTGGCGGTCGTTATGGGCTGGGTTCTTTTGAGTTCAATTCAGGTATGTGTAAAGCGGTACTTGATAACCTCCTCAAGGACAAGCCGGTTAATCATTTCATCGTTGGTTTCAAGGATGACGTGCTCGGCAAGAGTCTCGACTTTGATATGAATTTCCGTGTTCCGTTTGATGGTTATGCGGCGATGTTCTTTGGTCTGGGGTCGGATGGTACTGTTGGTGCCAATAAGAACTCGATCAAGATTATCGGTGAGTGTACCGACAACAAGGTTCAGGCGTACTTTGTTTATGATTCAAAAAAAGCCGGTACCATGACCACCTCGCACCTGCGTTTCGGCAAGAATGAGATCAAGAGTACCTATCTGATCACCCAGTCTGACTTTATTGCCTGTCATAATTTCTCGTTCCTGGAGAAATACGACATGCTCAAAAACGCCAAAGAGGGAGCGACCTTCCTGCTCAACGCAGCCTACGATAAGGACGAAGTCTGGGGCAAGTTGCCGAAAATGGTGCAGCAGCGCATCATCGACAAAAAGCTCAAGTTCTTTGTGATTGACGGAATCCGTCTTGGCGAAAAGATTGGTCTTGGTGCCCGTATCAACGTCATCATGCAAACCGCCTTCTTCCAGATTTCCGGCATTATTCCGGAAAGTCAGGCAATTGCGCAGATCAAGGACGCCATCGACAAGACTTACGCCAAGGCCGGTGAAAAGGTCCTGGCGATGAACAAGCAGGGCGTCGATGCGGCTCTCGAAAATATCTTTGAAGTCAAGGTGCCGAGCGCCGCTGACAGCAGTATCGATATGCAGACCGGCAAATGGGGCTCCTACTCCGGCATGATTTCCTCGACCCTCGGACCGATTATCGATGGTGTCGGCCACGAGCTGCCCATGTCGGCGATGCCGACAGATGGCACCTTCCCGACCGGTACCGCTAAAATTGAAAAACGTAATATTGCCGTTAATATCCCGGTATGGGATGAGGAGCTCTGTATTCAGTGCGGGATTTGTTCGTTTATCTGTCCCCATGCAGCGATCCGCATGAAGATTTACGATGACAATGCCCTGTCTGATGCTCCGGCGACATTCAAGTCCGTAACACCCAAAGGTAAGGACATGGATGGCAAACGCTACACCCTGCAGGTCGCTCCTGAGGATTGTACCGGATGTGGTGCCTGTGTCTATAACTGTCCGGTCAAGAGCAAGGAAGACGAAAAACACAAGGCGATCAACATGACCTTCCAGGTCCCCTTGCGTGCCAGTGAAGCGGCCAACTTTGAGTTTTTCCTGAATCTGCCTGACACCGATCCGGCATTGGTCAATCGCAATAGCCTCAAGGGAACTCAGCTGTTGCCGCCGTTGTTTGAATTCTCCGGTGCCTGCGCCGGTTGTGGCGAGACCCCCTTTGTCAAGCTCTGTTCCCAGTTGTTTGGTGATCGCATGCTGGTGGCAAATGCGACCGGTTGCTCCTCGATCTACGGCGGCAACCTGCCGACAACCCCCTGGACCACCCGCAAAGATGGTCTTGGCCCCTCCTGGAGTAACTCGTTGTTTGAAGATAACGCCGAGTTCGGTTACGGCATGCGCCTGGCTATCGACAAAGGTACGGAATATGCCCGTGAGTTGTTAACCAGTAACATCAGCTGCGGTTGTGCCGCCTGCCAGGGTACCGCTGATCTGAAGCGGGCTATTCTTGACAGCACCCAGGATACCCAGGAAGAGATCGAACTGCAGCGTGGCCGGGTGGTCAAATTGCGGGCGATTCTTGAAAAATGTACCCATGAAACTGCCAAGCCGCTGCTGGTGAATATCGACTTTCTGGTTGTCAAGTCGGTATGGATCCATGGTGGCGACGGTTGGGCCTACGATATCGGTTACGGTGGTCTTGACCACGTGCTGGCATCCGGCGAGAACGTTAACGTCCTGGTCATGGATACGGAAGTTTATTCCAACACCGGTGGTCAGGCTTCCAAGTCGACACCGCTGGGCGCAGTAGCCCAGTTTGCTGCCGGCGGCAAGCGTCAGCCCAAGAAGGATCTCGGGATGATGGCCATGTCCTATGGCAATATCTATATCGCTCAGGTCGCTCTGTCCAATCCGGCGCAGGTTGTCAAGGCGTTCCTTGAAGCCGACGCTTATGATGGTCCTTCGCTGATCATCGCCTACAGTCACTGTATTGCCCATGGTATTGCCATGGATAGTGCGATCGAAGGCTGTAAGGAGGCGGTGGCCTCCGGTCACTGGCCACTTTACCGTTTCGATCCGCGTCTGGCGGACCAGGGCAAAAATCCACTCCAGCTTGACAGCAAAGAGCCGAGCATGAGTTTCGCGGATTATGCCCTCAAGCAGAATCGTTACCGGGTGCTGAAAAAAGTTGCTCCGGAAGCGGCTGAAGAACTGATGGAGGATGGTAACAAGATTGCTTCCGATCGCTATCGTCTCTACAAGCAGATGGCGGATATGAGCTACGGCGGCAACGAGGCAAAATAGCCCCACCCTAGATCGTGATCCAACAGGCCCCCGGTTATTGCTTGCCGGGGGCCTGATTTTTTTCAGTCGGGTCAGCAAGAGCCGTGGCCGGTAGAAACAGTTCTTGACTTCTTTATAACGCTGTGATAATCAGGCTCCAGTTTTTTAACAAAGGAAGCACCATGAACTATCAATCTGCAGCAGCGGCACGAGCGTTGGCGGCGGCAATAATCCGTCGACAGTCTGTCCATCATCCTTAAACGGGTGACGCCGCGCAGGTATGACTAGAATCAACCCGAGGCCATGGACAGATCGTCCGTGGCTTTTTTTCGTTTAGCTTCAAGGAGAAAACACAGATGCGTAACAATATTGTCCATATCGGAGCTGGCGAGTTGACTTACGAAATCCGCGCCATTGTCACCATAGCCGAAAAAATGCAGAAGCTCGGCCTTAAGACCAACATGGAAAACATCGGTGACCCGATTGCCAAAGGGGAGAAGATTCCGCTGTGGATGAAGGAGATTGTTGCCGATCTGGTGATGCAGGATTGTTCCTACGGCTATTGTGCAACCAAGGGGTTGCTTGAAACCCGTCAGTTCCTCGCCGACATGACCAATAAACGTGGCTATACCCAGATCTGTGTTGAGGATATTATCTTTTTCAACGGCCTCGGTGATGCGATTCAGAAGGTTTACGGGTTACTCAAGCGCGAAGCCCGGGTGATCGGGCCATCACCAACTTACTCGACCCACTCATCGGCGGAAGGTGCTCATGCCGGACTCAAGCCGGTGACCTATCGTCTGGATCCCGACAATCACTGGTACCCCAATATGGATGATCTGCGCCAATCGATCAAATATAATCAATCGGTTTCCGGCATCCTGATTATTAATCCTGATAATCCTACCGGTGCGGTTTATCCGGAGCGGATTCTCAAGGAAATTATCGGCCTGTGTAAAGAGTATGACCTGTTTTTGATCTGCGACGAAATCTACCATAACCTCTGTTATAATGGCATGAATACCCGGCCGATTTCCGATCTGATCGGCGATGTGCCGGCTATTGCCATGAAGGGAATCAGCAAGGAGCTGCCCTGGCCGGGTTCGCGTTGTGGCTGGATTGAGGTTTATAATGCCGACAAGGACGAAACCTTCAAGCGCTACGTCGACAGTATTATCAATTCAAAAATGGTCGAGGTTTGCTCCACCACCCTGCCACAGAAGGCTATTCCGCGCATTTTGGGCCATCCCGAATATCCGGCGTACCTGGCTGAGCGGCGCGATCGCTATGAGCACTATTCTAATATCGCCTATGATGTGTTGAAAGAGGTCCCCGGCTTGAAGGTCAACCGCACCAATGGCGCTTTTTATATGAGCGTGGTGTTCGAGAGTAATCGACTGACTGACTCCCAGACCCTGCCGATCAAGAGTCCGGAGGTCAAGGCGCTGGTTGAACAGCTGGTCACGGCACCGGGAACCCAGACTGACAAACGCTTTGTCTATTATCTGCTTGGGGCCACCGGTATTTGTGTCGTACCGATTTCTTCTTTCTGTACCGATGAACGGGGTTTCCGGGTGACCCTGCTTGAGCGCGACGAAAAAGAGTTCAATCAGATATTCAAGACCCTTGCTGAGGCGATCAATACCTATCTTGAGTCTTGATGGCGTCACTTGAAAGGCCAGGCAGAATGAATCAACAACAAAATCAGGAAGTCACCAGTAGCTCACCCGTCATCGAGCGTCCGGCGCAATTGGTCGATTTTATTCTGCGCGGGGCGCGTCCGCGCGAGGAGTGGGGAATCGGGCTGGAAACTGAAAAGCTGGTGGTTGATCGCGCTACTGGTGAAGCGGTGCCTTATGAGCGAATCCGCGAACTGCTGGCGCGCCTTGACGGCATCGGTGGCTGGAAGGGGACCTTTGAGGAGGGCAACCTCATCGGTTTGCAGGGTAAACGCTCGTCGGTGACCCTTGAGCCCGGTGGTCAGCTTGAGCTTTCAGGAAAGTTCTGCTGCGATATTCACTGCAGCTGGCGTGATCTGAATCGCTATCGTCAGCATATTGTCACCGTAGGCGAGGAACTCGGGCTGCTGTTTCTTGGTCTTGGAACCCACCCCTTTAGTCGCCTTGATGAGATCTCATGGCTGCCCAAGGGGCGTTACCGGATCATGTCGCAGTATATGCTCAAGACTGGTGATATGGGCCAACGGATGATGAAGCAGACCGCCGGGACCCAGGTCAATCTGGATTTCTCCGATGCTGCCGATTGCGCCCGCAAGCTGCGTTTGTCCCAGCGTTTAAGTGCGGTCGCCTACGCGCTGTTTGCTAATTCGCCGCTGCTCGAAGGACAGCCGAGCGGTTTTTTGTCAACCCGCGGGGAGATCTGGTCACGTACCGATACCGATCGTTGCGGTTTGATTGAAGAACTACTGGGCCCCGCTGCTGGTTTGGAAGATTTTGTTACCTATGCCCTTGATGTGCCACTCTA
The DNA here is from genome assembly GCA_964565445.1 of uncultured Geobacteraceae bacterium. GTDB lineage: Bacteria > Desulfobacterota > Desulfuromonadia > Desulfuromonadales > Geopsychrobacteraceae > Pelovirga. The sequence goes on along the minus strand of CAZMFD010000065.1, from coordinate 5,978 downwards.
CTTTATCGAGCGCAACCAGCAATATATTGATATGACCGCCAGCCGTTTTACCTTTCGCCAGTTTCTTGACAGCGGCTGGAACGGTGAGGTCGCTACCTTAAAAGACTGGAACCTGCACCTGTCGACCCTGTTCCCCGAAGTACGTCTGCGGCCACAGATCGAAGTGCGTAGTGCTGACAGTCTGCCGCCACGATTTACCCCCGCAGTAGCTGCTTTTTACAAGGGGTTGCTCTATAGCGAAGAGGCCTTGCAGGGCGCTGAGGAGCTGCTGATGTCGCTAGCGCGCGAGGAGTTTGTCAGTCTCTATCGGCGCTCCTGGCGTGATGGTTTCGCAACCCGATATTCGGGTGGTACCCTCGGCGAAATGATCGCTGGATTGCTGAAACTGGCACAAACCAGTCTGCAGCAACAATTTGCCGCAGCCCACAGCGGTGCTGACGAGAGCCATTTTCTTGATCCCCTGCAGGAACTGGTCGCAGACCAGGAAACCCTGGCGCAGCGTCTGCTCAAACGCTGGCCGGCAACCAGGACAGAACAGTTAAAGCTGCTGATCGACCATTGCGGCTACCGGGCAAAATAAAGTTTATCTTTGTGTTCTGACTGTGCATTGCCACAGTCACTTTCCGGCGATTCTGGACCGTCAAAATACGAAAAAGCACGTGGTTTTGCGGCACGTCGTTGGTTAATATCAGAACCATCAACAGCGTGGTGTGGCAGTCACGTTGACGATGGAGAACGTAACCTACCTCCTTTTCACTCCCGGGCCAGTGTCGGAACACCTCCTCCGACACTGGCCCATTTTTTTGTTTGCTTCCCGCAAAATCTTTATCCTCGCTTAAATATCCTTTTCTTTAAGACTTTTACTTGATTTATCGAGGCTAAAACTGGTTGAATACGGAGCCTAAAAAACCGCCAAAGGAGCCGCTCATGTCCCATGTTCAACTAAACGATCCAATCGTCCGAGAATCTATTGATACCATCCGTCTGCTGGCTGCAGATGCCGTCGAAAAAGCCCAGTCCGGCCATCCGGGAACGCCTATGGAGGCCGCGCCGATAGCCTATCTGCTGTACATGAAATACCTGCGCCATAACCCCGGCAACCCTGACTGGGCCGGGCGGGATCGTTTTGTTCTTTCCTGTGGTCATGCCTCAGCCCTGATCTACAGTATGCTGCATCTGACCGGCTATGATCTGTCACTGGATGACATTAAGGCTTTCCGCCAGTTCGGTAGCAGAACCGCCGGACATCCGGAATTTGCCCATACTCCGGGGGTTGAAACCACTACCGGACCACTGGGACAGGGGGTTTCGGCTGCTGTCGGCATGGCCATGGGTGGGCAGTTTCTCAACCAGCAGGTCGACGCTGAGCTGTTTGATTACCGCACCTGGGTCATCTGTTCCGATGGTGATCTGATGGAAGGCGTTTCCGCCGAGGCGGCTTCTTTAGCCGGTCATTTGAAGCTGGGGCAGCTGAACTATATCTATCTCGATAACAAGATTACCATTGAGGGCGCGACTGACCTGGCTTTCAGTGAAGATGTCGGTGCCCGTTACCTTGCCTATGGCTGGCACGTTGATCGCGTTGATGGCGAAAACCTGGCGGAAATTGATGCCGCCATGACCCGTGCGTGGCAGGAGACGCGCCCCTCGTTGATTATTGCCCGCACCCACATCGGTATCGGCGCTCCCAACAAGCAAAACACAGCTGATGCCCACGGCGCGCCCCTGGGTGCAGACGAGCTGGCATTGACCAAGCAGGCCTATGGCCGTGATCCGCAAACCGCCTTTGTGGTGCCGCCGGCGGTAGCCCAACATATGGGTTCCTGTCATGAACGCGGGGCCGCCCTGGAGCAGCAGTGGCAGCAGCTGTTCGACAGTAAAAAAGCTCAACCGACTGTCAGCGCCTGGCACCAGGCTGCAAGTGGCGAATTGCCGCAAGGCTGGGATGCTGAGCTGCCGCATTTTGCGGCCGGCGATGGTCCCAAGGCTACCCGCCAGGCCAGCGGAGCGGTGATTAATGCCCTGGCCGCCAAACTGCCGTTTTTGCTCGGGGGGTCGGCGGACCTGGCGCCGTCCAACAACACCGAAATCAAGACGGCCGGTTCATGGGTTCCCGGCCGCAGTGATCGTAATATTCACTATGGTATCCGTGAACATGTGATGGGCGCCATGATGAATGGCCTGTGCCATACCCCCGGCCTGCGCCCCTTTGCCGGAACCTTCTTTGTGTTTGCCGACTACATGCGCCCGGCGATCCGCCTGGCGGCCCTGATGGAACTTGACCCCATCTATGTTATGACTCACGATTCCATTGGCTTAGGTGAGGATGGTCCGACCCATCAGCCGGTCGAGCATCTGGCGTCGCTGCGGGCGATGCCCAACCTGACCCTGATCCGTCCGGCCGACGCTAATGAAACCGTCGAAGCCTGGAAGGCAGCTATCACCAATCACCGTGGCCCGACCATGCTGGTGTTGACCCGCCAGGGATTGCCGACCCTTGATCGCAGCCGTTATGGCGCCGCAGCGGGGGTGCAGCGCGGAGGTTATGTGCTGGCGCCGGAAACCGGAGAATTGCAGTTGATCCTGATCGCCAGTGGCTCTGAGGTCCAGCACGCGCTGGCAGCGCAGGAAACCCTCCAGGCCGAAGGGGTCGGTACCCGGGTTGTCTCTCTGCCCAGTTTTGAACTGTTCGAAGCTCAGGACGCGGCGTATCGCGAAGAGGTGTTGCCCACAACCTGTTTGACGCGGGTGGCGATGGAAGCCGGTAGCCCCTTCGGCTGGGAACGGTATGTCGGGATGCAGGGACGTGTTATCGGGATGACCACCTTCGGTGCCAGTGCCCCGGCCGGTGCCCTGATGAAACATTTTGGCTTCACCGCCGAGAATTTTGTTGCGGTAGCCAAAGAGGTGTTGGGTTAGGCAACAGCAAGGACGATTTCGATCCTGATAGCGATTTCGATTTGGACATAGAAGATCATCAAAGCAACAACGGGCGACCCTTCAAAGGGTCGCCCGTTGTCGTAAGTAAAGACATCGCTATCCAAAACCGCAATCGAATTCGAAATCGCTATCCAAATCGGTCTTGTTGCTTCCGAAGTGCGCCTGATCTCCACAAGTCTGTGATAGACCCGTCAACCCGGACGAGGTGATCTATCGCAAGGTGGCAAACGTTTTAAGTCTCTTGTGTCGATGTCTTGGTTTTTTTGATCCCGATTTCGATCCCGATTTCGATTTCGGGTACAATTCCAGCATCAAATAAAATACTAATGGGTTGGCGCAAAAATCTTGCCGGAGAGTGCGCCCTTGATGGTTCGCACCAGAACCAGAGTCCAGACCAGCAGTAAAAAGATGACGGAATAATAGTAAAAAATTTGCATGAGGGCGAAACCGCTGACCTGCCAGGCGATTCCCGATGCTACCGCCAGCGCCCCGGAAGGGAAGGTGAAGGCCCACCATGACAGGGCGTAAGGCAGCTCAATCCGGGTGACGTAGTAGAGCGTGACAATAACCGCCATGATGTGCCACCAGGCAGCAAATCCCCAGGTCATTAAAATACCAAAGTTGCACAGGGTCACGATCACTGTCGGATCAAGGTTCATATATGAGTGATGGGAAAAGAGATGGATGATTTTGAAGAGAATCACGGCGATAATCGCCGGGGGAGCGATACCGATAAAAAAGGTTGCAGCAAAACGACTCATGGGGAGTTCATGGTAAATGTAGCGGTGATAGACGGCGGCACCAACAAAAATAAACAGAAACAGTCCGATACCAAAACTGGCTGTAGATACGGCAATGATGAACTCTGCCCGGTCTGGAAAGTGGGCGGCAAGCTCATAACCGGAAACCGGGATCAACAGTTTTGAAACAGGAGGGATGTACCAGCCAAAATTGGCGTGCTGGAGCTTGATATCCTGATGCCGGAAAATGTGGATCAAAATAATAAAACCCATGATATAGATGCCGGTGGTGCCAATCAGCCAGAGATAATAGCCTAGTTGTAAAGCCACCTCCTGACTGAAAAACAGTGTCGGGTATTTTTTCAGGTTCAGGGCAAACAGGATCAAGGTAATCGGCATGGTCGGGAAAAAATTTCCGGCGATAGGGTGATTGAGATCCTTACGGATATTGGCGGGATAAGCAAAAAACTTGATCGTCCAAGGAATCATGAACAGGACGAAAAGTGCCACCGATAAGAGAATAAAAAAGGTTGCCAGCGGCGTCACCCAGGCCGCATCAATAAATGAAATGGCCAGGGGAATAACCGCCGTTCCCATGATGGCGGCAAACCAGGCCGGGCTGAAATGTTCAGTAATGGATGCCGGGGTGGCTTTGAACGATTCGGACATGAATTTCCTCCGATAGTTTTGTGGTTATAAATCATGCTGTATATAGAAAGACATATATATGGTTTTATGCGTTTAGTCAATCCATTTATACTGTCGATACAGATTAACAACTGCCTTTTCTGTTGTCCCGGTTATAATTAATAAAGAAGGGTCAAAACAGCCGCTGAAGGGTTACCAAAATGTGGGGTTTTGACAAAGGCGGGGGGCCAAGGTAGTTTCTAATCCTAAACAAGCTCGTTTTTCGTATTCGGAGTCGTATCATGGCCGATCTTTTTATTGCGACAGATATCAGTATTCCAGAACAGGAAATCGATCTGATCGCGGTACGCTCGCAGGGGGCCGGCGGGCAAAATGTCAACAAGGTCGCCAGCGCCATTCATTTGCGCTTCGATATCCACAAATCATCCCTGCCCGCAGAGGTGAAGCAGAAGCTTTTAAACCGCAACGATCAGCGCATCACCAGTGATGGACTGATCGTGATCAAGGCCCAGCAATCGCGCAGCCAACTGCAGAACCGCCAACAAGCGCTACAGCTCCTGCAGCAACTTATCCAGTCAGCTCTGGTCAAGCGCCGTCCCCGCAAGAAAAGCAGACCAGGGGCAGCAGCTATCGCCAAACGGATCAATCGCAAAAAAATGCGGGGACAGGTCAAGACCCTGCGCCAGAAAGTGGAACAATAAAACAAAAAAGGGTTACAGCCTAAAGCCGTAACCCTTTGATTTTGCTGGTGCCCAGAGACAGAATCGAACTTTAGGTCAGTGTAAGCTGATGTTTTCAGAGGATTCTTTGCCAAGGATTGTTGGTTTTCCGTCACGCCAGACAACGGCGTACTGACCCAGGCGGCGTTTTTTTTCAAGAGCATCCGCTACCGCTTTTTGCAGGGTGTTGAGCAATAGTTGACCCTCTTGAGAAGGAAATTTCTTTTGTGTTTCGTTCATTGGGCGGCCTCTTGTAGTAATTCATAATACTCTGAATGGATGATATCACGATTATTGCCAATCTGCTCAAAAACAAGTATCGGGGATTCACCATCATTCATAAAGCAGGCGCAGCGGTTAACACGATGGCTGAACATGTTGATCAAGTTTTTCAGGCTACGAGGAAAGCGGCGCTCTATGTCTTTGGCAGGAATATCATGGCCGCCGTGGTTAACCCGCTCAGCAACGCGCAACTTTGACATGTCAACACTGGGAAGAGCCAGGTAGATCAGCTCAACAATCCAACCCTGTTGTTGCAGTCGATCGATCAAGCGCAGATAGGTACGGCCTGACAATGTTGTTTCAAAGGCGAAACTTTCTCCTTTTTCGACCCGCTCGTCAATTTCACGCAGAAAAAGCCGACTGGCAGCGACCAGTTCCCGTTCTGGAGCCAGTGGGGAAAGACCAGCGGCTATCAGATCAGCATTAATGAAGTAAGTACACTTCGCTACTTTGGGCAGGTATTCCATGGCAAAGGTAGTCTTGCCTGCCCCGTTGGGGCCGGCAATGATCCAGCAGGTTGGCATAGTTTTTCTCCCCCAGGGTTTTTTATGCTCTGTCGCCATTATACCAAAAACAAAAAAAGGTTACGACTTTAAGCCGTAACCCTTTGATTTTGCTGGTGCCCAGAGACAGAATCGAACTGCCGACA
>CAZMFD010000064.1:0-15199 GCA_964565445.1 uncultured Geobacteraceae bacterium | reverse complement strand
CGAAGGTGGCCGTACTGTCGGCGCCGGCGTTGTCAGTGAAGTGATTGAGTAACAACCAAAGAATCAAGCTGAACTGATCCCTGCCGATCTTCTCGGGAGGGATTTTACGAGGTAGCTATTATGCGTGACATTGTCACTCTTGCCTGCACCGAGTGCAAGCGCCGGAACTATACAACAACAAAGAACAAGAAAAACACTCCGGATAAACTGGAGTTTAACAAGTACTGTCGCTTCTGCAAGCGTCATACGGCTCACAAGGAAACCAAGTAGCTTAATTTGGCTGCCCGGATTCTTTTGCAGGCCAGTAGCTCTAACGGCTAGAGCACCGGATTCCAAATCCGGGTGTTGGGGGTTCGAATCCCTCCTGGCCTGCCATTTTTTAAACAAGCTCCACACAGTGAGGCTCACGGATCAATGACTGGAAAAGTAAATGCATTCCTTGGCAATGTAAAAGCCGAGTTACAAAAAGTTACCTGGCCATCTAAAAAGGATACCTATGGTGCAACCATGGTTGTCATTGTCGTTGTCATGTTCTGTGCAGTGTATCTGGGGGTTGTCGATATGATTCTCTCGCGCCTGATCCAAGTGGTTCTGGGCTGACGGGAAAAAAGGCTTTTTCATGGCAATGAAATGGTACGGCGTACACACCTATTCTGGTTATGAAAACAAGGTGAAGCTAAGCCTCGAGGAGCGAATTCGTTCTGCTGGTGTTGAAGATCTTTTTGAAGAGATTCTGATTCCATCAGAAACGGTTGTGGAGATGCGCAAAGGTGAGCGCAAAACCTCAACCCGCAAATTCTTCCCCGGTTACATCCTGGTTAAAATGGTGTTAAACGATGAAACCTGGCATGTGGTTACAGGAACAACGAAGATAACCGGTTTTGTCGGAGGCGGTGTCAATCCACCGGCAATTCCTGAAGACGAGGTTGCCAAGATTACCAACCGAATGGTAGAGGGGGTCGAAAAGCCCAAACCCAAGGTTGAGTTCGATGTTGGTGAGACCGTGCGGGTTGTTGATGGACCCTTCCTGAATTTCACCGGTATTGTAGAAGATGTCAGGCCCGAACGCGGGACACTGAAAGTTATGGTCAGTATTTTTGGCCGGGTCACCCCGGTCGAGTTGGAATTTATTCAAGTCGAAAAAACCAGTTGAGTGTTTCTGGGGTAAAGGTTTTGGACGTTTAAGGAGTCGGTAATGGCCAAGAAAGTTATAGGACAGATTAAGTTGCAGATCCCTGCTGGCAAAGCAAATCCTTCGCCCCCAGTAGGCCCGGCACTCGGACAGCATGGTGTCAATATTATGGAATTTTGTAAGGCGTTCAATGCCAAAACCCAGGAGCAGGATGGTCTGATTATTCCTGTCGTTATTACGGTTTTCGCAGATCGTTCTTTTTCGTTTATCACCAAGACTCCGCCGGCAGCTGTTCTTCTGTTGCGGGCGGCCAGTCTCAAAAAAGGTTCCGGTGTACCTAACAAGGACAAGGTTGGGAATGTTACCAGCGATCAGGTTCTCGAAATTGCCCGTCTGAAGATGCCTGATCTCAATGCGTTTTCTGAAGATGCTGCGGTGCGGATCATCGAGGGTACGGCACGCAGTATGGGAATTGAAATCGTCTGAAATGGCGAGTAGTGGAGTGAAAAAAGATGGCAACTGGCAAGAATATTAAAAATTCAAAAGAGCTCGTAGATCGTACCCGCACCTATGGCATCGATGAGGCCCTGGAGCTGTTGAAAAAAACCGGATTCGCCAAGTTTGACGAAACCGTGGAAATCAGCGTGCGCCTTGGTGTCGATCCGCGTAAGGCCGATCAGATGGTTCGCGGCGCTCACGTTTTACCCAACGGTCTGGGTAAGAATGTCAGGGTTCTGGTCTTCGCCAAGGGCGAAAAAGCCCAGGAGGCGGAAACTGCCGGTGCTGACTATGTTGGAGCCGATGACCTCGCTGAAAAAATCCAGGGCGGCTGGTTTGATTTCGACACTGCGATCGCTTCTCCGGACATGATGGGTGTTGTTGGTAAGATCGGTCGTCTGCTCGGGCCGCGTGGCTTGATGCCCAACCCGAAGGTTGGGACCGTCACGATGGATCTGGCCCGTGCAGTTCAGGAAGCCAAGTCGGGCAAGATTGAATATCGGGTTGAAAAGGCCGGCATCGTCCACGCTCCGGTGGGTAAGATTTCATTTGATGCCGATAAGCTCAAGGAAAACATTTTGTCTCTTCTCGATGTTCTGATTAAGGCGAAACCCTCGACATCCAAGGGTATTTACCTGAAAAAAATGTCGCTGTCCAGCACCATGGGACCTGGTATCCATCTTGACATACCAGCGCTCCAGGCAATGATTAAATAACACAGGCTCTAAGTCAAAGACAGCAGGCATGCGTTAACGCATTTAATGGTTTTTCCACCTGCCGAGGCTGCAGGGTGCTGTGACAATAGGTCACCGCTCTCCCTCAAGCTGACTTGGTCGGGACATGGTAGTCCCACGATCTTAAAGAAAGGAGGAGAGTGAATGAACAGAACAGAAAAAGAACAAGTTGTTCAAGAACTGGCTAGCCGTTTTGCTGAGACTGATGCTACTTTTCTGGCGGATTATCGCGGCATTAACGTGGATCAGGCGACCAGACTACGGCGTGAATTAACCCAGGCCGGGGTTGAGTACCGGGTGGTCAAAAATAACCTGATCAAACTCGCTGCCAGGGGTACCTCTGCTGAACCCCTGCAGGTGTTCTGCGCCGGCCCCACAGCTATTGCTTTAGCGGGTGCCGATCCGGTTGCACCAGCAAAAATTCTTAGTAAGTTCGCTAAGGATGTACAGGCGTTTGAACTAAAGGCCGGGGTTCTAGGTGGCAAGCTGTTGTCTGTTGCAGACATCAATGCCCTTGCTGATCTGCCGAGTCGTGAAGAACTGTTGGCGCAAGCCCTTGCTTCGATGAATGCACCGGCAACCAATTTTGTTGGTACGCTGGCAGCAATTCCACGTTCGTTGGTTCAGGTCTTAAACGCTATTGGCGAAAGCAAAGCTGCCTGATCTTTGCTACTTAAATTTTAAAAACATCGATACATATATCTTACGGAGGAAAAAATGGCTGGAGTAACTAAAGAGCAAGTTGTTGAATTTCTGGAGAACATGACTGTTCTTGAAATGTCTGAATTTGTGAAGGAACTGGAAGAAAAGTTTGGTGTTTCTGCTGCTGCACCGGTAGCTGCTGCTGCCGCTGCGGGTCCCGCTGCAGAGGTTGTTGAAGAGAAGGACGAATTTGATGTTATACTTACCAGCGCCGGTGAGAAAAAAATCAACGTCATCAAGGTTGTTCGTTCACTGACCGGCCTGGGTCTCAAGGAAGCCAAGGATCTGGTTGACGGTGCCCCTAACGCGGTTAAGGAAGCGGTTTCAAAGGCCGAAGCTGAAGATGTCAAAAAGCAGCTTGAAGAAGCTGGCGCCGGCGTGGAGCTGAAATAATAATAGTAGGGAAATAGTCGAGCATTAGCCAAGGTCGCAGTGCGGCCTTGGCTATTCTCGTTGTTTGGAAACCCTTGCTCCGGGACGGATTCGGGACCCTCAGATCGATTATGACGATCTGGGCCAATACTGGATTCTGTGATCTGTAGCAGGTGCTTAATTGTTTTTACCGGCCTTTTGATTTTGACCCGAAGGAGAAACCATGGCCTATTCGTTTGCGAATAATCCGCTCCTCAGGAAGCACTTCGCGAAGGTTTCGAATATCATCGATATTCCTAACCTGATCGATATTCAAAAAACTTCCTATGCCCGTTTTTTACAAGCTGACATTCCTGTCCCTGCGCGTAAGCAGAGTGGTCTTGAGTCAGTTTTTCGCTCGGTTTTCCCCATTCGTGATTTCAGTGATACCTGCTCTATGGAGTACGTATCCTATGATCTTGGTACGCCCAAGTACGATGTCGATGAGTGCCACCAGCGCGGCATGACTTTCGCTGCGCCGATGAAGGTCAAGGTCCGGCTTGTTACTCTTGATACCGACAAAGACTCAGGTACCCAGTCGATTCGTGACATCAAAGAGCAGGAAGTTTATTTCGGTGAGATCCCGTTGATGACCGAGAATGGTACCTTTATTATCAATGGTACCGAACGGGTTATTGTCAGCCAGTTACATCGCTCTCCCGGGGTCTTTTTCTCCCATGATAAGGGCAAAAGTCATTCCAGCGGGAAGGTTCTTTACAGCGCCCGCATTATCCCTTATCGCGGTTCCTGGCTGGATTTTGATTTTGATCACAAAGATCTGCTCTGGGTACGGATTGATCGCCGCCGTAAATTGCCGGCGACAGTGTTGCTCAAGGCCTTGGGTTATACCACTGAAGAGTTGCTGAAACATTACTACGACTTTGAAGAAATTTCGTGGAACGGTTCCGAATATGTCAAGCGCGTCAACTATGATCTGCTGGCAGGTCAGCGCGCTGCTACGGACGTTACCTCCAGTAATGGAGAAATTCTGGTCAAGGCCAACCGGAAATTTACTCGCGTAGCCATCCGTAAACTTAAAGAAGAGGGGCTTGAGTTTGTTCCGGTCACGACCGAAGAGTTGCTCGGCAAGGTTGTTGCGACCGATATTGTTGATGAAGCGACCGGCGAGGTGTTGCTTGAGTGTAATGCTGAGTTGACTGAAGACAAGCTGACTGAATTTAAAGAGCGCGGTATCCACGATTTCAACATCCTGTTTATTGATCATCTTTATGTCGGCTCCTATTTAAGTGATACCCTGCGCGCTGATAAGATCGAAACCGCCGAAGACGGCATTATCGAAATTTTCCGGCGCTTACGTCCGGGCGATCCTCCCACCGTCAAAACCGCAACGGCTCTGTTTGAAAGCTTGTTTTTCAACGCTGATCGCTACGATATCTCTGCCGTCGGGCGTCTTAAGTTGAACCACAAGCTGGGACTTGACTCGCCCCTCGAACAGTCAACCCTCACCAAGGATGACATTCTTGCTGTGGTGCGCTATCTCATCGATCTGCGCAACGGCAAAGGCTCGATTGACGACATTGACCATCTTGGTAATCGCCGCGTCAGGGCTGTTGGCGAATTGCTGGAGAACCAGTATCGTGTTGGTCTGGTGCGGATGGAACGGGCGATTAAAGAGCGTATGAGTCTGCAGGATGTCGATAGCCTGATGCCGCATGATCTGATCAACTCGAAGCCGGTTTCTGCTGTCGTCAAGGAGTTTTTCGGTTCGTCCCAGTTGTCGCAGTTTATGGATCAGACCAATCCCCTCTCCGAAGTTACCCACAAGCGTCGTTTGTCCGCCCTGGGACCGGGTGGTTTGACCCGTGAGCGGGCCGGTTTTGAGGTCCGTGATGTTCACCCTACGCACTATGGCCGGGTCTGCCCGATCGAGACGCCGGAGGGACCGAATATCGGTTTGATCGCCTCTTTGTCGACCTATGCGCGGATCAACGAATACGGTTTTGTTGAAACCCCGTACCGGATCGTCAGCAACTCTCAGGTAACGGACGAAATCAAATATTTCTCAGCACTTGAGGAAGAGGGTCACTCCATTGCCCAGGCCAACGCCCCGATCGACGACAACAATGTCTTTATCAATGATCTTGTCAACGTCCGTCGCAATGGCGAATTCCTGCTCTTGACTCCAGATGAAATCACCCTCATGGATGTGTCGCCGAAGCAGATTGTTTCGGTTGCCGCTGCGCTGATTCCGTTTTTGGAAAACGATGATGCCAACCGCGCCCTGATGGGTTCCAACATGCAGCGTCAGGCGGTTCCCTTGTTGCGCTCTGATGCCCCGCTGGTCGGTACCGGGATGGAACGGATTGTTGCCCATGATTCCGGGAGCTCGATTGTGGCTCGCCACGATGGGGTCGTTGAGCGAGTCGATGCCGGACGTATCGTTGTTCAGGTTGATGACAGGGAGATGGAAGAAACCGGAACCTGGGTGGATATTTATAATCTGCTCAAGTTCAGCCGCTCTAACCAGAACACCTGCATCAATCAGAAACCGATTGTGAAAATTGGCGATCGTGTCAAGACGGGTGACGTGATTGCTGATGGACCATCGACCCAATGGGGTGAATTAGCTCTGGGTCAGAATGTCCTGGTCGCTTTTATGCCCTGGCATGGTTACAACTTTGAGGATTCTATTCTGATTTCCGAGAAGCTGGTTCAGGATGACCGTTATACGTCAATTCATATTGAAGAATTTGAGTGTGTCGCACGTGACACCAAGCTTGGTAAGGAAGAAATTACTGATGATATCCCCAACCTTGGTGAAGATGCCTTAAGTGATCTGGACGAGTCGGGCATTATCCGTATCGGCGCCAGTGTTAAGGCGGGTGATATTCTGGTTGGCAAGATTACCCCCAAAGGGGAGACTCAACTCTCACCCGAAGAGAAACTGCTGCGTGCCATTTTTGGCGAAAAGGCCGGCGATGTCCGCGATACCTCGTTGCGCGTTCCTCCGGGTGAGGAGGGCGTGGTTATCGGTGCGCGGGTTTTTTCGCGCAAAGGTTCAGACAAGGATGCTCGTACTGAACAGATTGAAGCGCGCGAAATCGAACAACTGCGCAATGACCTAAATGATGAAATCCGCATTCTGCGGGCATCGACCCATAAGAAACTGCGCTCTTTGCTGTCCGGCCAGACAGCTGCTGTTTCTATCGAGGATAAAGACGGCAACGTACTGCTGCCCAAGCGGCGCAAAATAACTGATGAAGCTTTTGACAAGATTCCCTTTTCTCGCATCCAGGATATCTCTATTTCCGGCAACGATGAGATTGAAGGAAAAATCAGTAATCTGCTGGCGCGTCTGGCTGAGCGCGAGCAATCAGTCAATGCTGTGTTTGAGGACCGGATTGAAAAATGCAGACGCGGTGATGATCTGCCTCCGGGCGTCATCAAAATGGTCAAGGTGTATATCGCCATCAAACGTAAGCTTCAGGTTGGTGATAAAATGGCCGGTCGCCATGGTAACAAAGGTGTTCTTTCGCGGATTCTGCCGCAGGAAGATATGCCTTACATGGAAGATGGTACACCAGTTGAGATCGTTCTGAATCCCCTTGGGGTTCCGTCGCGGATGAACGTTGGACAGATTCTTGAAACCCACCTGGGCCTGGCGGCACGTGGTCTTGGGAACCAGATCAAAAAGGTGCTGGATGAACAGTACAGCGAAACTGCACTTAAAAAGCAGATCAGGAGCGCTTACGCTGATCCGGAACTCGACGACTTTATCGATGGTCTGGATGAGGATGATCTGAGGATTCTTGGCCGCCGATTGCAGTATGGGGTGCCGATGGCATCGCCGGTCTTCGAGGGGGTCAACGAAGAGTTGATCAAGAATGAACTTGAACGTTCCGGGTTTACAAAGAGTGGTCAGATGACCCTCTTTGACGGCAAATCAGGCGAGGCCTACAAAGAGAAGGTCACCGTGGGCATCATGTACATGCTCAAGCTTCATCACCTGGTTGATGACAAGATCCATGCACGCTCTATCGGGCCTTACAGCCTGGTCACCCAACAACCGCTGGGTGGTAAGGCGCAGTTTGGTGGTCAGCGCCTCGGTGAAATGGAGGTCTGGGCGATGGAAGCTTATGGCGCAGCTCATGCTCTGCAGGAGTTTTTGACGGTTAAGTCGGATGACGTGGCTGGTCGAACCCGTATGTATGAAGCCATCGTCAAGGGCAAGCATACCCTGGAGGCCGGCTTGCCGGAGTCCTTCAACGTTCTGATCAAAGAGCTGCAGGCTCTATGTCTGGATGTTGATCTGCTGGAAGAAGAATAGTCCAGAGCGTTTATTGCCGGCTCCTGACGTTACATAATTTACTACAAACCCAAGCACTCGTCCAATAAGGAGGATGCGTTTTGGAAGATATTTTCAGTCTCTTTGAACGCCCGAAAGATCCGTTGAGTTTTAATTCGATCCGTTTATCGTTGGCCTCTCCGGATAAAATCCGGGAGCGTTCATTCGGCGAGGTAAAAAAGCCGGAAACCATCAACTACCGGACCTTCAAGCCGGAGCGCGATGGTCTGTTCTGTGCCAAGATATTTGGCCCGATTAAAGACTACGAATGTAATTGCGGCAAATATAAACGCATGAAACATCGCGGCATTGTCTGTGAAAAATGTGGTGTTGAGGTTATTCCGAGCAAGGTCCGGCGTGAACGACTGGGCCACATTGACCTTGCCTGTCCGGTAGCGCATATCTGGTTTTTGAAGTCATTACCGTCACGGATCGGCGCTTTACTCGACATGACCCTAAAGGACCTCGAAAAAGTTCTCTATTTTGAGGCTTATGTCGTTCTTGATGGCGGCGATACCCCGCTGGTTAAAGGCCAGTTGCTGCCCGATGACAAATACAGCGAAGCGATGGACGAGTTCGCTGGACAGTTTGTTGCCGGTATGGGCGCCGAGGCCGTGCGTGAATTGCTGGCTGAACTGGATATGGACGTAATTGGTGAGCAGTTGCGTCTGGAAATGAAAGAAGCAACCAGTGAAGCCAAGCGTAAAAAGGTTTCCAAGCGTCTGAAGGTTGTTAATGCGTTTCGTCAGAGTGGTAATCAGGCTGAATGGATGATTCTTGAAACCATCCCGGTTCTGCCCCCGGAATTACGTCCGTTGGTGCCCCTCGATGGTGGGCGCTTTGCGACGTCGGATCTCAATGATCTCTACCGGCGGGTGATCAACCGCAACAATCGCCTCAAGCGCCTGATGGAATTACGTGCTCCTGAGGTGATCGTGCGTAACGAAAAACGCATGCTGCAGGAATCGGTTGATGCGCTGTTTGATAACGGCCGCCGTGGTCGTGCCATTACCGGTCCGAGCAAGCGCCCACTTAAGTCCCTGTCGGATATGCTGAAAGGTAAAGGCGGACGTTTCCGCCAGAACCTGCTCGGCAAACGGGTTGATTACTCTGGGCGTTCGGTTATCGTTGTCGGCCCTGAGTTGCGGCTCCATCAGTGTGGTCTACCCAAAAAGATGGCGCTGGAACTGTTTAAGCCTTTTATCTATCAGAAGCTTGAAGAGCGCGGCCTGTCTACCACCATCAAGAGTGCCAAGAAGATGGTGGAAAAAGAAAAAGCTGAAGTCTGGGATGTGCTGGAGGAGGTCATCAAGGAGCATCCGGTGATGCTTAACCGCGCACCAACCCTGCACCGCCTTGGTATTCAGGCGTTTGAGCCGGTTCTGATTGAAGGCAAGGCGATTCAGTTACATCCATTGGTCTGTACTGCCTTTAATGCTGACTTCGACGGGGATCAGATGGCTGTCCATTTGCCCTTGTCCATCGAAAGTCAGATTGAGGCGCGGGTGCTGATGATGTCGACCAACAACATCCTCTCACCAGCCAGCGGTCAGCCGATTATCGTGCCATCCCAGGATATGGTTCTGGGCCTTTATTATATGACCAGAGAACGCCCGTTTGTTACGGGTTCCGGCAAGATATTTGTCTCGCCGGAAGAAGTACGGATGGCGTATGACGCAGGTGAGGCAGACCTTCAGGCCGGGATCAAGGTACGGATGGCTGCTGAAGATGGTGCCTCGCTGCAATTAATCAAAACAACCGTTGGACGGATTCTGCTTAACGAGGTTGTTCCGGCTGTTATCCCGTTTAAACATGTCAATCTGGTCATGGGCAAGAAGCAGGTTGCCCAACTGATCGATGTCAGTTTCCGGCTTGCCGGCACCAAAGAAACAGTTATCCTCGCTGACAAGATCAAGGAGACCGGCTTCCGCTTTTCCACCCTCGCCGGTGTCTCCATCTGTCTTGATGATATGGAAATTCCCGACTCCAAAGAAGCACGGATCAGCGTCGCTGCGGATGAGGTAAAGGACATTCAGCAGCAGTATACTGAAGGTCTGATTACCGATGGCGAACGCTACAACAAGGTAATCGATATCTGGGCCAAGTGTACTGAGGATATTGCCGGCATCATGCTTGGAAATATTGCCGTCGACAAACTCGTTTCTGAAGAAGGAGAGGCCGTTACGGTTCCATCCTTCAATGCCATTCACATGATGGCTGATTCGGGAGCGCGTGGTAGTGCCCAGCAGATTCGTCAGTTGGCGGGGATGCGCGGTTTGATGGCTAAGCCGGACGGTTCGATTATTGAAACCCCGATTACCGCAAATTTCCGAGAAGGCTTGACGGTTCTCCAGTACTTTATCTCGACCCACGGCGCACGTAAGGGTTTGGCTGATACGGCGCTGAAGACGGCCAACTCCGGTTATCTGACCCGGCGTCTGGTTGACGTCGCCCAGGATGCCATCATTACTGAGCAGGATTGCGATACCCTTGACGGAATCGAAGTTGCCTCCCAGACTGAAGGCGGCGAAGTGATCGAGCGTCTTGGCGATCGTATCCTTGGTCGGGTGACCCTGGATGAAGTTGTCGATCCGGTTACTGACGAGGTGCTGGTTGAATCGAACCACATGATTGATGAGGATGGGGTCACCAGAATCGAAAATGCCGGCCTTGAGCGCGTCAAGATTCGCTCGGTTCTGACCTGTAAGAGCAAGCGTGGTATTTGTGCCCTGTGTTACGGCCGTGATCTGGCCCGTGGACACCTGGTCAACCTTGGCGAGGCAGTCGGTGTTATCGCTGCCCAGTCTATCGGCGAACCTGGTACCCAGTTGACCATGAGAACCTTCCATATTGGTGGCGCGGCTTCACGGCGTGCTGAGCAGACGGCACTGGAAGCTCGCTATGATGGCAGCTTGAAGTTTATCAACCTCAATACCGTTGATGATGAAGCCGGTTTGCCGGTGGTTATGAATCGTAAGGGCGAGGTTGCCGTTGTTGATGCCGCCGGCCGTGAACGCGAACGTTATTCCCTGGTCTATGGCGCTCACCTGACACGTCAAGAGGGAGCCCCGGTCAAGACCGGTGATATTCTTGCTGAGTGGGACCCCTACACGGTGCCAATTGTTACCGAGGTGGGAGGAACCGTGCGCTATGGTGATATTGTTGAGGGTATCACTATGGAAGAACAGGTTGATGAGGTAACCGGCCTGTCGCGCAAAGTGGTCACCGAGTCGCGTTCGGCTGACAAGCGCCCGCGGGTAACCATCAAAGGGGAGGATGGCAAGACTGCCAAACTGCCAAATGGTGCACCGGCGCGTTATATGTTACCGGTTGGTGCCAACATTGCTGTTGAAGAAGGGACTCCGTTGCGCCCCGGCGCCATCCTCGCCAAAATCCCGCGCGAAACCACCAAAACCAAGGATATTACCGGTGGCCTGCCGCGTGTAGCCGAACTCTTTGAGGCCCGTAAGCCGAAAGAGGTTGCGGTGATCTCGGAAGTTGACGGGGTTGTGAGCTACGGTAAAGATGCCAAAGGAAAGCGTAAAGTGGTTGTTACTCCGGAGGTAGGCGAACCCGTTGAATACCTGATCCCTAAAGGCAAGCATATCTCCGTCCATGAAGGGGATTATCTGTATGCCGGTGAAGAACTGGTTGATGGTTCTAGTAACCCTCACGATATCCTTCGGGTTCTTGGTAGCAAGGAACTCTCCAAGTATCTGGTTGATGAGGTGCAGGAGGTCTACCGCCTGCAGGGGGTTAAGATCAATGACAAACATATTGAGACGATTGTCCGCCAGATGCTGCGGCGGGTTCAGATCAATGATGTCGGTGATACCGTTTTCTTAAGTGATGATCAGATTGATCGCTGGGTGTTTGAAGAAGAGAATGAGCGGGTTCTGGCCGATGGTGGTCAGCCTGCCATTGGTGAGCCGATCATGCTGGGTATTACCAAAGCGTCGTTGTCAACCGAATCCTTTATTTCAGCCGCTTCCTTTCAGGAGACCACCAAGGTTCTTACCCAGGCATCAATTCAAGGTAAGGTTGATGTATTACACGGTCTCAAGGAAAACGTCATCATGGGCCGCTTGATTCCGGCAGGAACCGGCGTGGCCAAGTACCGCGCTGCAGAACTTAAGACTCCTGAGCCTGAAATCAAGCTTGAGGCGCCACTTGAAATTGATGAGTCGGAGACAGAAGATACTGAGGAATTAGAGGACTAAAGACCCGGTGAATTTTTGGTCGTAAAGCGGCCTGCAGAAAAAGCCAGCCGGGAATAAAAGAGCTTGACAAAGGCTGGGTCGATTGATAATGTCTGCGAGTTTTCCTCGCGGAAAACCTGGTATATAGATGATAGAAATGATGATAAGAAATTGGGAGCAACAAGATGCCAACAATTAACCAGCTGATTCGCAACGGGCGCCAAAAGAGAGTGACCAAGTCAGGCTCGCCGGCGTTAAAATCCTGTCCTCAGCGGCGTGGAGTCTGTACGCGAGTTTATACAACAACACCAAAGAAGCCGAACTCGGCGTTGCGCAAGGTCGCACGTGTGCGTTTGACAAATGGTATGGTCGTAACCTCTTATATCCCCGGGGTTGGTCACAACCTCCAGGAGCACTCCGTGGTCTTGATCAGGGGTGGCCGGGTAAAAGACTTGCCAGGTGTGCGTTATCATATTGTGCGCGGAACCCTTGATCTTGCAGGTGTTAAGGATCGTAAGCAGGGACGCTCCAAGTACGGCGCCAAGCGCCCGAAGTAAACAAAGTCTCAAGAAGAGGATCTTATGCCAAGAAGAAGAGAAGTTCCCAAGCGCGTTATCCTGCCCGACCCCAAATTTGGGGATCAGTTGGTTGCCAAGTTTGTTAATAACGTCATGGTCGACGGCAAGAAAAGCACTGCTGAGCAGATTGTCTACGGCGCTTTTGATATTGTTGCGGAGCGCAGTGGCAATAACCCGCTTGACGTTTTCAGGACAGCAATGGACAACATTCGCCCCATGCTTGAGGTCAAGTCCCGTCGGGTTGGTGGTTCCACCTATCAGGTTCCGGTTGAGGTGAGCCCGTCACGGCGTACTGCTTTGGCAATGCGTTGGCTGGTTACTTATGCCAAGGGGCGCAGCGAAAAGACCATGTGTGAGCGTTTGGCAGGTGAATTCCTTGATGCATCCAATAATCGCGGCACCGCGGTTAAAAAACGTGAAGATACCCACCGGATGGCGGAAGCCAATAAAGCATTTGCTCATTATCGCTGGTAGGCCCGGTTGTCATTAGGAGATAGATTGTGGCTCGTTTAGTACCACTGAATAAAACACGTAATATCGGCATTATGGCTCATATCGATGCCGGTAAAACAACAACAACTGAGCGGATCCTTTTTTACACCGGTGTATCCCATAAGCTCGGCGAAGTCCATGATGGCGCTGCGACCATGGACTGGATGGAGCAGGAGCAGGAGCGTGGTATTACTATTACGTCCGCTGCAACCACCTGTTTCTGGAAGGACCATCGTATCAATATTATTGATACCCCCGGACACGTCGACTTTACCATCGAAGTAGAGCGCTCGCTCAAGGTTCTCGATGGAGCCGTTGCTGTTTTCTGTTCTGTTGGTGGGGTTGAGCCTCAGTCCGAAACTGTCTGGCGTCAGGCCGATAAATACGGTGTTCCCCGTATCGCCTTTGTTAATAAGATGGATCGTATTGGTGCCGACTTTCAGCGTGGCATTAATATGATCCGCGAGCGCCTTGGTGCCAATCCTTTGCCGTTGCAGTTGCCGATCGGGTCGGAAGAAAACTTTCGTGGTCTGGTTGATCTGGTAACTATGCAGGCACTGGTTTGGGATGATGAATCCCTTGGTGCCAAGTATGACATTATCGATATTCCAGCTGAAATGGCTGATGAGGTTGAGGCCGCGCGCGAAGCACTGCTCGAAGAGATATCTTCTCACGATGATGTTTTGATGGAAAAATATCTGGCTGGTGAAGTGTTGAGCCTCAGTGAAATCAAGGCAGCTATTCGCCAGGGCATGAAAAATATTCATTTCTGCCCGGTATTGTGTGGTAGTGCTTTTAAGAACAAGGGCGTTCAGACCCTCCTGGATGCGGTGGTAGACTATATGCCTTCACCGGTTGATGTCCCTCCGATTAAGGGCTTGCATCCTGACACGGGCGAAGAGCTCGAGCGTCCGGCAGCTGATGATGCTCCTTTTGCTGCTCTGGCTTTCAAGATAATGACCGACCCCTTTGTTGGTCAGTTGAGCTTTTTCCGTGTCTACTCCGGTATCGCTGAATCCGGATCGACTGTGCTGAACTCAACCAAGGGCAAAAAAGAGCGTTTTGGGCGTCTGCTCAAGATGCACGCTAATAAGCGCGAAGAAGTGAAGCAGGTTTTTGCCGGTGATATTGCCGCAGCCGTTGGTTTAAAACATACAACCACGGGTGACACCCTCTGTAATCCTGAACATCCGGCGTTGCTTGAGTCAATGGAGTTTCCCGAACCGGTTATTCACCTCTCGGTTGAACCCAAGACCAAGGCGGATCAGGAAAAGATGGGCGTTGCTCTGGGCAAGTTGTTATCCGAAGATCCGTCAATGCGCGTCAGAACAGATGAAGAAACCGGCCAGACCATTCTTTCCGGCATGGGTGAATTGCATCTGGAGATCATTGTAGATCGCATGAAGCGTGAG
The DNA here is from genome assembly GCA_964565445.1 of uncultured Geobacteraceae bacterium. Taxonomy (GTDB): domain Bacteria; phylum Desulfobacterota; class Desulfuromonadia; order Desulfuromonadales; family Geopsychrobacteraceae; genus Pelovirga. The sequence goes on along the minus strand of CAZMFD010000064.1, from coordinate 735 downwards.
TTCAAGGTCGAGTGTAACGTCGGAGCTCCGCAGGTCGCTTACCGTGAATCGATCACTAAAACGGTTCAGGTCCAGGGCAAGTTTGTGCGTCAGTCCGGTGGTCGTGGTCAATATGGTGATTGCTGGTTGCGGATCGAACCGGGTGAGCCGGGCGAGGGTTTTACCTTTGTTGATGAAATTAAAGGAGGGGTTATCCCACGCGAGTATATCCCTGCTGTTGGCAAGGGTGCAGAGGAAGCCGCACAGAATGGTATTCTTGCAGGCTTCCCGATCGTTGATGTACGCGTAGCCGTTTTTGATGGTTCGTATCATGATGTCGACTCTTCGGAAATGGCATTTAAAATTGCTGGTTCAATGGGCTTTAAAGAAGGTGCTAAGAAGGCTGCTCCGGCTTTGCTTGAACCTATTATGGCGGTTGAAGTGGTTGTTCCCGAAGAATATATGGGCGATGTCATTGGTGACTTGAATAGCCGTCGCGGTCGTATTATGGGGATGGAGTCACGCGCTGGAGCCCAGGTCGTTAACGCCCATGTGCCGTTGTCAAGCATGTTCGGCTACGCCACTGATTTGCGCAGTGCTACCCAGGGTCGTGCGACTTATACAATGGTGTTTGATCATTATGCCCAGGTCCCGAAAGCAATCAGTGAAGAAGTTATTGCCAAGGTTAATGGCTAGAGGAGTTTACAATGGCGAAGGCAAAATTTGAGCGGTTAAAGCCGCACGTTAACGTCGGAA
>CAZMFD010000063.1:0-15935 GCA_964565445.1 uncultured Geobacteraceae bacterium | reverse complement strand
GGGCAAGAGGGGTGGTTGACAATGTCGCTCTGAGAGCCGATAACTAGGGTGGCGACAAGAAGCAGGGCTGAAATCAGCAAAATGAGTTTTTTCATGAGTTTCTCCTTTATAGATAGCAATGAATTTTTCATAACAACTTGAACGCATCCTTTTACCAGTAAAAGGGAGTAACGACAAGAGCCTGGTGGATTTAACGATCAGGTTGATGTTGCAGCAACGGAGAATGGCATGATGGATCCGCTTTATTCACTGGCATTGATGACCGGATTGTTCGGTTCTGCCCACTGTATCGGCATGTGTGGCGGTATTGTTACGGCCTTGTCGTTGACGGCTGATGGACGCACCAGTGGACCCTTGTTTCATTTGCTCTATAATGTTGGCAGAACCATCACTTATGGTTTTATCGGACTGGTGGTTGGTTGGCTCGGTTCAGCCCTGGCAATGAGTGGTTCTTATCAGCAGGTGACCCTGGGGTTGTTGATTTTCAGTGATATTCTTGTCATCCTGATTGGCCTTGGCAGTGCCGGCCTGTTTAATCGGATCAATATCATGGCCCTTGAGTTTGCCGGGCCGATTCAGTATCTGTCTCGTGCGGTCAAGGGATTACGCAGATTGCCACCGGCGTTATCGGCCTTGCCATTGGGGATATTGTTTGGCTTTTTACCTTGTGGTCTGCTGTACGCCATGGCGATTACCGCTGCCGGCAGCGCTGATCCGCTACGCGGTGCCGTCACCATGGTTGCATTTGGTGTTGGCACCATCCCGTCCCTGTTTCTGGTCGGGAGTGCCGCTCAGTGGTTCAGCCGCAAGCGCAACTGGATGCTGAAAGGGGCCGGATTGATGGTAGCCCTGATGGGTTGCTACAATCTGTTTCGGCATCTGACCATGGATGTTGTTTGTCATTAGCGGGCGTTTTTTTAAAACGATCTGGAGAATTCGATGGAAGAATCGGTTAATAAAATCATTGTTCAGCTATTGAACACGCTTAATCTCAGTGGAGACTACGCCTGGATCATCCAAGCTTTTATCATTATTTTGTTGACGTCCTTTGTCAGTTATGGGGTCAAAAGGATTTTTGACCGTCTTGAAAAAACTGCACAAACCACCAAAACTTTCTGGGACGATTTACTCATCAGTTCAGCACGCAAACCGGTACGGATTTTTGTCTGGCTCAATGGTCTTCTATGGGCGACGGAAGTTGTCCGTCAGGTTTCGAATGAGCCAATTTTTAATTTCATCGACCCCATCCGTGAAGTTTCCTTTATCGTGATCTTTGCCTGGTTTATGAACGGTGTTATCAGCAAGGGTGAACAGACAATTCAAAGTCCGAAACGAGTGGAAAAGCCCCTTGATGCGACAACGGCCTCGGCTCTGGGCAAATTATTACGGTTATCGGTACTGATAACGACGGCGCTGGTTGTCTTGCAGACTTTGGGTTTCAGCATTTCCGGGGTGTTGGCCTTTGGCGGTATTGGCGGTATTGCCATCGGTTTCGCCGCTAAGGATCTCCTCGCCAATTTTTTTGGTGGCTTGATGATCTATCTGGACCAGCCATTCAGGGTTGGCGACTGGGTGCGATCACCCGATAAGGAGATTGAGGGGACGGTTGAAAATATCGGCTGGCGTTTAACTTGTGTCCGCACCTTTGACAAGCGCCCTTTATATGTCCCCAATGCGACGTTTGCCACGATCTCCGTGGAAAATCCGTCACGGATGACCAACCGGCGTATTTATGAAAACATCGGAGTACGTTATGCCGACGGTAGCAAGGTCGCCACTATCGTCAAACAGGTCAGAGAGATGCTGTGTTCGCACCCTGAAATCGCTAGCGATATGACGATGATCGTCAATGTAAATCGTTTTGCTGCCTCATCCATTGATTTTATGGTCTATACCTTTACCAAAACCACCAACTGGGTCGAGTTTCACGGCATTAAAGAGGATGTTATGCTCAAAATCATGGAGATCATTGAGGGTAACGACGCCGAAATCGCCTTTCCGACTCAGACCATTCATCTCGAATCACCGGAACCCGATCCCCAAGAGTGGTAAGTCCCAGTTGTCGGATCATGCTCATACTCAACCACGGAAGGAGACAACATTATGGCAAAAGCAAGCGCGCGGCATATTCTGGTGCCATCAGAAGCAGACTGTAACACCTTAAAAAAAATGATCGAAGACGGTGAGGATTTCGCCGCTGTGGCAAAGCAGCACTCAAAATGCCCGTCCGGTAAGCAGGGGGGAGCACTGGGAGAATTTTTTCCCGGACAGATGGTCAAGGAGTTTGATGAGATGGTCTTTTCCGGTGACATCGGTAAGGTATTGGGGCCGGTCAAGACCCAGTTCGGTTATCATCTGATCGAGATTACCAGCCGCACCGACTCATAGTTTCTGTCCGGAAACGGCCCTTTTCCGCAATCTCTGCGTCAATCTACGGTTTTGCTTGTGCGGCGTAAAGTACTACGCCTCCGCACAAATCCTTGATTTCCTTGACCTTGCGAAAAATTGCTCGTTTCCGAATCAGAAACTATTTTCGGAGAGCCAGGGAAGCGTTGGCGGTAAAAATCAGGAAAGTGCCGATCCAGCCGGTTGCTGTCAGTACCGGATCGGCCACCAGCAGCGGCCCGAGCAGGGCGGCCATGAGGATGCGGCTGGAGGAAAGGATTGAGCCTTCCACCGCAGTAACAAAGACAAAACCGTAGGTCAGCAGGTATTGGCCCAATACGCCGGCAACAGAGCAACCGAGCAGAAAAAACAGTTCGGTGCTGTCAGGCAGGAAGATTGCGTCGTGAAATAAGATCAGGATAAAGACCATTCCCAGACCGAACATGTAAAGCAGAATGGTCTGGGAATCATGGTACTGGCGACTGATATTCAGGTAGATAATCGCTGCCGCCGCAGTAATTCCCGAAGCCATTCCCCACAAACTGCTTAAGCCAAAGTTCATGTCCCCCGGTGCCAGGACCAGCCAGATGCCGGCGAACGCCACCAGAACAATGAAAAAAGACACCAGATCGCGCTGCCCGCGCAGGAAAAACCAGGAAAACAGAGCGACAAACAGCGGATAGGTCATGTTGAGAATATTGGCTTGGGCGACCGATCCGACTTCGACGGCTTTATAAAAACAGAAAACCGCCGCCGTGTTGGAAACGGCCCGGCCAATCAGATAATGGTAATTGCGGGGTTTGGGGGGCTGTCGTTGCAACAGCATGGTGGCCGCCACTACGATCAAGCCAACCAGAAAGCGGGCAAAAACGTAATAAGCTGAGGCAATCTCGACATGGGCTGCGCCCCAGCGGATAATCAGGGTCGCGAGGTAAAAGAAAAAGGCCGAACCCAGCACCGCGCACCAGCCGAGGGCCTGACGCGATGTTCTGGGGGTGAGACCCGGCAGCATCATATGAGGGTCAGCGCCCTTCCAGCGCATGTAGGAGGTTGAGCATCATCTGATTTACCGGAACGGGGATGCCGTACTTCTCTCCGAGTCTGACCACCTCGCCGGCAAACATATCGACTTCGGTACGGCGTCCCGCTTCTACATCCTGGAGCATGGAGGTTTTTCCTATGGGTGATAAGCTATTGAGCACCGGCGGCCAGGCCAGAAGATCCTCCTCTGTCAGGTTGATGCCTTTAGCCTGGGCCAGGGTGATGACTTCTTGCATCAGGGTGTCAACCACGGCGCGAGCACTGGCGGATTGCTGAAAAACTCCGTAAGGGGCTCGCAGGATGGCTGATGCCTGGTTGATGCCGACATTGACCATGAATTTCCACCATAGCATTCTCAGCATATCGGTTGGTGTTTCCCAGGGAAGATCCGCATCATCGAGGGCGTTCTGGACCTTGCCGACCAGAGGATCTTCCCCTTCATTGTGAGCTCTGCCGAAAATCAGTCGACCGGCATTGGTGACGGTCACCTGACCTTTGTCACGAACCGCGTCGATACCCACTGCAACACAGTACAATGTCTGGCTGTTACTGCATCCTGTGGCGATCTCTTCTTCGCTGGCAAGGCCGTTCATCACTGACAGAACGGCCGTTTCCGGGCCAATCTGAGAGCGAATCAGCGGCATGGCATCGGCAAGCTGATCGTCTTTCAGGGCAACAATGACAAGATCAGCCGGGCCTCGGCAGGGGGTGACGACATCTACTCGGAAGCGTTCACCGTTAACCTGCACACCCTCCCTGCGTAAGGTCTCTGCTCTGTGCCCTTCAGCTGCTACGGCGACGGAAAATTTTCCCGAACTGATAAAGCGACTTGCGTAAAAAGCACCGAGGGCGCCGGCACCGACAATCACAACTTTTTCAATGGAGTGCATGGTGATTTTTCCGAAGAAATGAAGAAAAAGTGCAACCGTACAGCAGGGTTCAGGACGTTTTTTTGCGCCGGAACAGCCCGGTTTTCAGACTAGATACCCGGTCAAGAAAGAGTAACCCATCAAGATGGTCAATTTCGTGCTGGATGGCGATCGCTTCAAACCCTGCTGCACGGATCACTTGACGTTGATTGTTCTGGTCCTGATACTGCACAACAATAGATTCAAAACGGGTGACATTGCCGGTATAGTCAGGCACTGACATACAGCCTTCACGGGCTTCGCAAGACCCTTCATGTTCGATGATCTCCGGGTCGACCATCTGTAGCAGGCCATGGTTTTCCTGCTTTTTTCCGAGCTTGCTGCTTGATACATCGACCACGACAGCACGGCGCAGATCACCAATCTGCGGTGCCGCAATACCCACTGAATGGCCGGCAGCGACCATGGTGTCGACTAGATCCTGGAGCAGGCTGCGGACGGAATCGTCAAATTTTTCTACCGGCGCTGAAACTTCTTTGAGCAGTGGATCCGGATAGACCAGAACAGTTTTTACAGCCATTTGCTACAACTCCACAGCAATCAATGAACGTACAGAAATATCCACCTGCAATTGCTTCTTTAATGTTGTCATGTAGTTTTCCAGGGTGTCGAGCTCAATATCTTGCGGTAAAATTGCTTCAATCATCATGACGTAGACCGGTTTTTCTGTTGTGCCGATGAGCTTGGTGTTCAAATCAGTAATGTTGATCCGATGTTCTCCCAGAACCTTGGCCACCTGATAGACAATCCCGGGTTTATCAGCTCCGTAAACGGAAATCATGCATTGTTCGCCCTCCAGTTCCGGGCTGATTTCTCCCCCCGGTTTCATGGTGCGGATGAACACCGACAGATTGGTCTCTTCGAGATGACGGAAATCCTCTTCAAACTGCTCACTGGAAGTGATGTCGGGATTGGAGATGATCAGGATCATGGAGAATTGCCCAGCCAGGATCGAGCAGCTTGAGTCAGCAATATTGAACCCGAGGCGGTAGAGAATTTCCGTTACCTGGGCGACGATGCCGGGACGGTCACGGCCGATAATAGTCAGGGCAAAATATTGCATGGTTCCTCCTTGATGATAAATAAATGGTAGAGAAGGATAATGCCTGATTTGTCAAGGGTAGGCAAGGGTGGGGGGGTGATCTTTTAAAATCGTAGCTCAGTCATCTTCCAGCTGCTGGATTGCTGTTGTTAACTCACTGAACTGATAAGGCTTTTTCAGAAAGCCGGCGAGCCCTTTACCGACGAATTTCTGGGCGATTTCCTGCTGGTTATAACCGCTGCAGATAATCACTTTAAGCTCTTTGGTTATGCGACGAAATTCGCGGTAAGCCTGCTCTCCGTCCATGTGCGGCATGGTCAGATCCATCAGCACAAAACGGATGTTCGTGTGGTGTTGCCGGAACAGCTCGACGGCATCGAGCCCATCACTGGCGGTCAGGACCTCAAAGCCCAGCTCTTCGAGCATCTCCTTGCCGATTTTGAGAATAGCTTCTTCATCATCGACAAGCAGTACCAATCCCCCGGGATTAAAGGTCGTGTTGTTGTCGACATCGTCAACAGGGGCCTCCGGCATTTTTGAGGCCGGGAGCAGAACTTTGAAGGTGCTGCCCTTGCCAACTTCGCTGTAGAGCTTGATGGCTCCCTGGTGACCGCGGATGATCCCCAGGACCGCCGCCATGCCGAGTCCGCGCCCAGTGAATTTAGTGCTGTAGAAGGGTTCAAAAATGCGATCGAACTGATCAGGGTCCATCCCGCAGCCGGTATCTGCGATCTCGACATAAACGTAACGTCCTGCCGGCAGATGTTCATCCAGCCAGGTTTCACTCAGGTAATGACTATCGCAATTCATGGCGCCGGTGACCACGGCAATCACGCCACCGTTGTCGCCAATCGCCTCAGAGGCGTTGATGACCAGGTTCATGATCACCTGGTGCAACTGGGTGGCATCCGCTTCGACCGTCGGCAGATCTTCAACCAATTCATAACGTAGCAGCGCTTTCTTACTCACCGAAACGGCCAGGATCTGTTTCATTTCTGAAACCAGGCGCGACAGATTCAGCGGCTCAACAACAAACTTGCCTTTGCCGGAATAGGCCAGCATCTGATTGGCCAGATTTGCTGCTTTGCCGGCGGCGTTCTTGATCTGCAGAAGGTGGTTGGTGACGGCTGTTTCGTCGTTAAATCGACGTTGAGCCAGTTCGCAGTGTCCGAGTAACGCCAAAAGAATATTGTTAAAGTCGTGGGCAATGCCCCCGGCAAGAACCCCTAGACTTTCCAGTTTCTGGACCTGAAGCATCTGCTCTTCCAGCTTGCGTCGCTCCTCCTCGGCCTTGACCCGTTCGGTGATATCGCGGGTGATAGAGAGAAGGCAGGCTTCGCCGTTGATTTCGATCAAGCGCGCCGACATCAGGCCGATCAGGATTCGTCCGTCTTTGCTGCGAAATGGAGCCTGTAACCCGCGCACCTCGCCCTCTGTGCTGAGGCCGTTGACCAGTCTCTGGCGATCCTCGGCGTGACACCAGATGTCCAGATCCCCCGGCACAGAGCTGCGGCCGATAACTTCCTCCTCGGTCCAGCCCATGGCTTTGGTGAACCCTTCATTAATCTCAAGATAGACGCCATCACGCAGACGGTTGATATTGACCGCATCCGGACTCAGTTTGAACGCCCGGGAAAATTTTTCTTCAGAATGGCGCAGGGCTTCTTCGATTTTCTTGCGATCGCTGATGTCACGCATAAAGCAGTGGTAGGTGCCGTCCGGCAATACCCGGGCACTCATTTCAATGCTGATGAGATCCCCGTTTTTACGCAGCAGCTTTCGCTGTCGGTGAACCGTCTCGCCGGCTTGGAGCAGATCGTAGCGCAGGGGTGCGCGTTGCATTTCGTCGACGGGGAACAGTCGACTGATGTTCATGCCGATCAGTTCCTCTTGGGAGAAGCCGGTTAACTCAAAAGCACAAAGATTGACGGCGGTGATATTGCCCTGGGGATCACCGAGGAAGATCGCATCTGCTGCATGTTTGATGAGATCCTCAAACCTTGAAGCCTTGGTTTTCACAGCCTCTAATTGGTCTTTCAGGATCTGATTTTCCTGTTCCAGGGTGTCACGTTCACAGACGAGTTGTTGCAGAAGTTCGCTCTCCTCAGGTGTTGACACCATCCCCTATCTCCTCGGTTATCCTAAAATCCTATCTACAATCAGCGCCGTGAACAGTAGAGCCATCGAAAAGTTTACCAGATGAAAACGTCGCAGGGCGATTTCTTCAGTGGAGCCATGCCGGGTGTTAATCAAGCCCACAAGTAGAACCAGCAGTCCTGCAATAAAAATAACCGTAATTAAGGGATGAGCGATAAATCCGAACAGGGGAAAGAGCAGGTAGCAGAGAAACAGGCCGGCAATCCAGCAGTTATTGATTCGCAGCAGTCGCTCGGTGGGAATCGTGCGAAACAGATCCGGCAGGCCACTGCGCTTAAGATCATCGCGGTAGCGACACAACAACAGCCAGGTGTGAGGGATTTGCCAGACAAACAGGGTGCCGGCGAGGATGATCGCCGGTAGGGTCAGTAGCGCTCCACCGGCAGCGGTCCAACCGATTAGTGGTGGCAAGGCTCCGCAGATAGCACCCGGTAAAGCGGCAAAAGCAGTCCTGCGTTTGAGCGGGGTGTAGATGGCATTGTACCAGATTACCGCCAGAGCGCCGATCAGCAGCGGCAGGAAGCCTGGCATTTGTGCCAGCATTATGAAGCCGCCGGCAATCTGTAGAAAGACCAATATCAGAACAAGATTTTCGCTGAATTGGGCGGCAGGCAAGGGACGCATACAGGTGCGCAGCATGCGTTGGTCAAGATCGGCTTCCTGCCATTGATTAAGAGCCGAACTGCCACCGGCAAGCAACATTGTCCCACCCAATACCAGCAACATCTGCCACGACCAGGTCCCGCCAGCGAAGAGATATCCGGTCAGCGCTGACAGGGCGACCATGGTTGACAGCTCTAGCCGCACCAGTCGCCGGAGCGCTTGGAGGTTTGTCAGCAGGCGCCCGGCCGGCTTTGTCCGACTGCCATGGAAAATGGATAAAGGCAAGATCCCTGATCCTTACTGTTGGAGTAGGTGCTCGACAATGGCATCCAGTTCTTCCTGATTCAAATAATCCGTCGGTGGCATGATATCGGGATATCCTTTGACCAGTTCCGAGCCGGGATCAACCAAAGCGCGTAATAGATAATCACTATCAGCTTCCTGGGTGACCTCTTCGCCATCGCGCATAAAGGTGATGTCGCGGCTCCCGATCCCCTGGAAGGTGGGGCCAATGCTGGAACTGCCGTCCGTCGAGTGACACCCGGTGCAGCCGTTGATTTCGATCAGGCGCGCGCCGTCAAAGTCCTGAGCTGTTGTTGTGTCCGGTCGTCCCATCATATAATCGACCAGCGCCTGTAGATCGTCGTTGTTTAATGTTTCCTCATCATAGGATGGCATCATCGCCGGATAACCATCAACGACTTCATGATTGGCTTCACGAATGGCACGAATGAGGTAATCATCGTCGATGGTGATTTCCTTTGTCTGGCCGTCAACCTCCACCTGCCGTGGTGACCCCGCCAGTTCAAACAGGGATGGACCAACACCGGGTGTGCCATCGAGACTGTGACAGCCGGTACATCCCTGCTCACGTAAAACGACCAATCCGCGATGTTCCGGCGGCTCATCAGCAACCTGCCAAGCGGCGTAATCCTCTGCACTCAGGGCTTCGATGGTCGTGATCATGTCAGCATGACCGGCACCGCAGTATTCAGTACAGAAAATGTCGTAGCTGCCGGGTTTGGGAGCTTGAAACCAGACGTAGGTTTCTAAGCCCGGCACCATATCCTTCTTGATGCGGAAGGCCGGCACAAAGAAGCTGTGAATCACATCGACTGAACGAAGGCGGACCTTGACCGGGGTGTTGGCCGGTACATAGAGCTGGGTTTCACGACGGCCGTCCTCGTATTCAAACTGCCATGACCACATGCGCGCCGTGGCGTTGATCTCCATCGCACCCTCGGGAACTTCGGTCAGACCGACGTAATTGACCCAACCATACCAGAACATGGTCAGTACGATCAGGGTTGGTAGTACCGTCCACACCGTTTCCAGGACGATATTGTGATCAACATCGGAGGTTGGTTCCGGATGTTTGGAGCGACGGTACTTCACCACAAAATAAATAGTGACTATGGTGATCCCGAGCAGCAGCAACAGTGACAGACCAAAGATGTAGATCATGACACCGTCAACCAGTTGCGCCGTCGGGTTATCAGTTTGCAGCAGGGTCACGGTAACACCTCACGATAAAGTACGTCGGTAAAAGTAAAGCCAATAAAGATGACCAGAATCACCAGCATGGCCAGTAGACCGATTTTGAATAACATGGATTCTTGGCGCAGATGCATAAAAACAAACAGCACCAGTGCCGATTTAAACGAAGCCACTGACAGGGCTATCCAGATATTTACTGCGCCAAAATCAAACTGGGCAACCCCGACGGTAATGCCGGTCAATATGATCAGGGCAACCCAGATCATGATAAAGGTCCGGTAGGGGACGGGTTCGTGCGTTTCTTCCGACATTAAAACCTCCCGGCAGTCAGATAATCAGGTAATAAAGGGGGAACAGAAAAATCCACACCAGGTCAACCAGGTGCCAGTAGAGGGCCGAGTTTTCCAGCAGCACATAGCGTTCGCTGGTCACCTTGCCTCTGGCGATCATTACCGCTACGACCCCGATCAGGGTGGCGCCGATTAATACATGCAGACCATGCAGTCCGGCGGTAAAGTAGTAGAGGTTAAAGAATGAAGTGACCCCCGGCCCCATTTCCCGCAGGGTTTCCGACGCGGGGTAGATCCCGAGGTTAATCTCGTAAGACCACTCAAAATATTTATTGATCAGAAACACCACCGCCAGACCGATGGTAGCCACGCAGAGGTTGATGCACAGGCGGATTTGGTTGCGCTGGATGGCGGTAATGGCCAGGGCAATGGTTAAGCTGCTGGTTAGCAGTACTGCGGTATTGGCGGCCCCGAACCAGACGTTGAGCTTGTTGCTGGCGGTGATGTATTCCTGTGGATAGGTAATCAAGGCGATGGCATAGAGAATGAACAAGCCACTGAACAGAATCACCTCGGTATAGAGGAACAACCACATACCGAAACGGTCGCCGGTGTCATCACGATGTTCAAAACTCATCAGCTTTGACTCCTTTGAAGTCGTAGGGACCACGAGTTACCACCGGATCCTCTTTGCCGAAGTTAAGCATTGGTGGCGGTGAGGGGACTTGCCATTCAAGGGTTGCTCCACCCCAGGGATTCATCCCGACCGGTTTGCCGTTCAGCATGCCTTTGAGCAGATTGGCGAACATCATGATCAGACCGGCAGCCAATACCCAGGACCCTAATGTGGCAACCATGTTGAGGGTTTGAAATTCGGGGAGATAGTCGTAGTAACGGCGCGGCATTCCCTGAATCCCAACGGCCTGCATCGCCATGTAGGTGACATTGAAACCAACAAACAGCAGTCCCCAGGCGATAAAGGCGATTTTATGGTTGTACATGCGCCCGGTGAACTTCGGCAGCCAGTAGTGCAGAGCTCCAAAAAAGGCAAAGCCGGTACCACCGAACATGGTGTAGTGGAAGTGGCCGACGACAAAGGTGGTGTCGTGCAGATGAATATCAGCAGCGGCGGCGCCCAGGGCCAACCCGCCCAGACCTCCAATGGCAAATTGGAGGATAAAGGCGAGGGCATAGAGCATCGGCGGTCCAAGTTGGATGGAACCCTTATATAGGGTAGAAACCCAGTTGAAAATTTTGATAGCACTGGGGATGGCAACGATGAAGGTCAACAGCGAAAACACCAGGATGGCGAAATCACTCATGCCGCTGGCATACATATGGTGGGCCCAGACCAGTGAACCGGCAAAGGCGATGGCGAGGCTCGAAATCGCCATGGCCCAGTAGCCGAATATCGGTTTGCGCGAAAAGGTCGGGATGATTTCAGAGATGACCCCCATGGCCGGGAGGATCATGATATACACTGCCGGGTGGGAGTAGATCCAGAACAGGTGCTGAAACAGAATCGGATCACCGCCACTGGCAACATCAAACAACCCGGCACCGAAGAAGCGTTCCAGTATCACCAGTACCAGGGTGATACCGAGCATCGGTGTGGCCAGGACCTGGATCCAGGCGGTGGCGTAGAGGGTCCAGACAAACAGCGGCAGCCGTCCCCAGCCCATCCCCTCAGCGCGCAGGCGGTGGATGGTGGTGACAAAGTTGATACCGGTCAGAATCGAGGAAAAACCGAGCATGAAGGCGGCAAGGGCGGCGAGGCTGACGTTGGTTGAAGTTTGAGTGCTGAAGGGGACGTAAAAAGTCCAGCCGGTATCCGGGGCACCGGTGCCGGAAAAAATCGCCAGAACCGCCAGAATCGCGCCGCTGATATACAAATACCAGGACAGCAGATTGAGCTTTGGAAAGGACACATCCCGCGCGCCGATCTGGATCGGTAGCAGCAGATTGCCGAAAGCGGCCGGAATGCTGGGGATAATAAACAGGAAAATCATGATAATGCCATGGACCGTGAAGGAGGCATTATAGGTCTGGGCCGACATGATGTGCTGCCCGGGTGCGAACAGTTGCAGGCGGATGGCCAGGCCGATGGTTGCTGCAACAATAAACATGGTGGTGATGCAACCAAGATACATCATGCCGATGCGTTTGTGGTCGGTAGAGAGCAACCAGCCCAGCACGCCGGAACGGGGGCTCTCACTGTAGAATCCGGTGTTGGTCAAGGGGGTGTTTGTCATGATTTTTTCTTTCTACCGCTGAAGATCAGAAACAGAAAAAAACTGCCGAGGGTCAACAGGATAACGGTACCGCTGACGCGCATCAGGTTAAAGACATAACGGCGGTTTTCGGCATCATAGGTAAAACAAAATTCCAGGGCTTTGCTGATCGGGGTGCTGATGCGTCCTTCAGCGGCCTCCAGAATTGCCATGGTCAGGGTGATCGGCGGGATCGATTGTCCGATCAGATAGCGGACAATGGTGCCGTCAGCAGCAACAATGAAGGCAGCGGTGGGGTGAACAAAGTCTTCCCCCTCCTTGTAAAAAAAATAACCGGCGGAGTCGGTCAGTTTAAGAATATTTTCCTGCTCCCCGGTTAAAAAATGCCAGGCTGTCGCCGGGAAGTCGGTGCGCGTCGCGGTGAGAAAGGTGCGCTGGCTGTGGGCCGCCATGGCGGCGGTTTCAGTCGGGTCAAAACTTAAGGTAATCACCTGGTAGTCCTCGCCGGGAGTCAACCGCATTTTCGGCAGGGTTGACGAGAGACCACCCAGCAGGACATTGCAGACCGTACGGCAATTGTAAAAGACCGGCACAAATAAGGTCGGGCGGTCAATCAGATCACCAAGCTCGACTTGCTCACCGCTCGAATCTGTAAATGTCAGCTTCAGAGGGATTTTTTCCCCCAGCTGCATATCCAGAGCGACGCGTTTTTCCTGTGCCGTTACAGTGCCATGGAAAAATAGGCAGATCACCAGAAAAATGAGAAAAGAACGCACAAATTGCTCCATACAGGTAACGAGTGTTTTTGTCTGACAGACGCTGAGGTCGTGGTTGTCACTGACAATGTCGCAAGTCTACTCAACTGGTAAAGAATTGTAAATACAGTGAGGGGAAAAAGATCTTTGGTTGTGCCATTAGTTAACGGCTTTATTCGCAGATGTCTCTACCGTAACAAGACTGATACTGTGTTACCATGATTAACCGTTGCCCGAATTCCCCAGTGAGACTGACGGCCTGCTGTTGATGACATCGGTGAAGGAAGTCGGTGTGGAGCCTGTGACATGATAACAACACCTCGGACTGACTTTTTAGCCAGACATTATCGATTGCTCCTAGTCATCAGTTTGATTCTGCTGGTTACGGTACTGCACTATCTGACCTCGACCCTGCATGCGCCCTTTCATGATATCTACCGTCGGCTGTATTACCTGCCCATCGTTCTAGCCGGGGTCTGGTTTGGGTTGCGAGGCGGGTTGCTGGCCGCGGCTACTGTCTCTTTGCTCTATTTGCCGCATATGCTCTGGCAGTTGGTGCCAACCCACGGCGATCTGCTGGAACAGATCCTGGAACTGGTGCTCTATCACGTTGTCGGCGGCGTCACCGGGCTGTTGTCCCAGCGTGAGCGCCGTCAGCAGGGTTTGTATCAACGGGCCGCGGAGCGCCTCGAGCGCAGTTATGTCCAGTTACGTCGCCAAGCCGATGAGTTGATTACAGCCGAGTCTGAGTTACGACGAACGCACCGACTGTCGACTCTGGGGGAAATGAGTGCTGATTTAGCTCACGAAATCCGTAACCCGCTTGGTTCCATCAGGATGGCCGCCGAGGTGGTGACAGAAGGATTAAAGGAGGATGATCACCGCTACGAGTTCGCCCGGATCCTTCAGAAAGAGTCGCAACGGCTCAATGCTGTCCTGGAAGATTTTCTCGGGCTGGCACGCTCCCCTGCGGAAGATGTAGAGGATGTTGATCTGGCATCGTTGTTCAATGAGTTGAAGCTCCAACTCTCCCCCGCAGCGGCTGCCAGCCGGGTTGACATTGTGGTCGTGCAGAGCGATGCAGTCCTGGAGCTTTCCCCTCTTCCCTTGCGTCAGGCGCTGCTGAATCTGGCTCAGAATGCCATTCAAGCGATGCCAGCCGGTGGGCAGTTGACTCTTACGGTTCAACAGATGCCGGATCAGTTATGCCTGCTGGTAGAGGATACCGGTGAAGGGATCAGTGTCGATGCTCTGCAGAAGATATTCAGCCCTTTTTACACTACCCGCGAGGATGGCACCGGCCTCGGTCTGGCGATCACCCAACGCTTAGTGGAGCGCCTGGGAGGAACTCTCGAAGTGGAAAGCCAGCCGGGAATCGGAACCCGGTTTGCCCTCTGCCTGCCGTTTTTAAAGCAGTGTGAGATGTAGTGCCTGCTGGGACGGCTTACACTTTTTTTCACTGAACAGCATAGTGCCGCTGATACACCGCATAGAAGGCAACGGGCACTACCACCAGGGTAAAAAGTGTCGAAGAAAACAAACCGAAAATCATTGCCCAGGCCAGACCCGAGAAAATCGGATCGAGAGTGATGGGCCAGGCGCCAAGGGCGGTGGTTATTGCAGTCAACACGATGGGACGCAGACGCACCGCGCCACATTCAACGATGGCTTCGCGCAGGGGCATCCCTTCTTCCAGGGCCCTACGGATAAAATCAATGAGTACCACTGCGTTACGGATAACGATGCCACCAAGGGCAATCATCCCGATCATGCCCGTGGCGGTAAAAAAAACCGGGTCGGCAAAACCGCCTACCGGACGATCCATGAGTAGATTGAGCAGCCAGAAACCGGGCATGATACCAATCACCGTAAAGGGAATGGACATGAGAATCAGCAATGGCAACACGAAGGACCCGGTTTGCAGGGTCAGCAGGATATAGACGCCGATCATAGCGGTGCCAAAGGCCAGCCCCAGGTCGCGGAACACCCGGATGGTGATTTCCCACTCCCCCTCGCCGTCCCACTGGACGTCGATACCTGCCGGCGTCGGTTCCTGCCGCAGCGTTTTTTGCATATCGAGAATAGCCTCTCCCGGAGCCTGTCCAGCCATCTCGGCGGTCACATAAACCACCGGCCGCAGGTTTTTGTGATAGATAGTCTGCGCTTCGGGCCGCCCAACAAATCGTCCCAACTCGGTTAGCGGCACCGGCTGACCGTCTGCGCTGATAAGGTGAAGGCGGTCAAGGGCTTGCGCTCCCGTGCGCTGATCTCGTGGTAGAATGGCGTTGACAAAAAGGGGCTGTCGTTCGTCATCAAGGTGCAGGGTAGCAGGATTGCTGCCGGAGACCGCCAGCTTAAGAGTTTCAGTAATGGCGGCGGTACTGATGCCATGCAGAGCGGCCTTTTCTTTATCAGGGAGGAAATCAAGACGCGTGCGCGGCATCTCAATAGTCGTATTCAGATCTACGACAAAGGGTTCATCGGCCATCACTTTAGTCACCTGGCTGGTCGCGTTAATAATATCTTCATAGTCAAGCCCCGGTGCACCGTAGATCTCAGCAACCACCGTCGCCAGTACCGGTGGGCCGGGCGGGGTTTCGACGATCTGCAAGGTTGCGCCAAAGTGTTGCGCCAGATCTTCAAGATCATTGCGCAGTCGCAGACCCAGAGCGTGGCTTTGCATGCGGCGTTCATTCTTTCCGACCAGGTTGATGCGGATATCGGCAAGATGGGGCTGGTCACGCAGATAATAATGGCGCACCATGCCGTTGAAATCCATGGGCGAAGGTTGGCCCACATAGGAGACAAAGTTGGTTACCTCGGGAACGGAGCGCAGATAATCCTCAAAGGCACGTACCATGCGGTCGGTGCCCTCCAAAGTGCTGCCTTCAGGCTGATCCAGCACCAATTGCAGTTCGTTCTTGTTATCGAAGGGCAGCATTTTCAGGGGCACCAGACGCAACATGGGCAGTGCCAGGGACAGTATCAGCAGCAGCAGAATGCCG
>CAZMFD010000062.1:1364-16117 GCA_964565445.1 uncultured Geobacteraceae bacterium | reverse complement strand
GCCGGTTTAGCTGGCTTTTTTGAAGTGTTGGGTGACCTTGTCCTGAATCTCGTTGGTGCTGGCCGGAATCACCAGAATATCCTTGGCGCCATACTTGACCGCCCGTAGTACCGCTGAACGGGTCCATTGATCGCCGGCAAAAATCAGTGGCGGCAGGGCGCGATCGGCCGACTGCAGCTTGATCGCAGCGGCAAAACCTTTTTCTCCCACCTGAGCCATGACCAGGAAAATTCCCAGCACCTGATGCTGCTGCAGCAGCCCCTTGATATCATCCTGAAAGCTTAACAGTCGACAATCATAGGATGCGCCGGTGAGAATTTCAACAAAGGGTTCAGCTGCACTTTGCTGATCGCTCAAAATTAAAACGATTGGCGGACCAACAGCAGCAGATAGTGCCGCTGCCGTTGTCTTTGCCTGTGTGGATGGGCCGGCAGAGGCCGGGTCAGCTGGTGGCCCACCCCACTGGCCGGCTGCAGGTGTGGCTGCCGCCTCACCCTGACTGCCGGCTGCAGTGGCAACCGCTGCCGGGGCGGGTTCCGACTGAGCGGTTGGACTACCGGGGGCGACGTCGAGCGGAGCATCCAGATCAAAGATTTCGGCCGGAAAGATCAGGTATAAGCGCTGGAGTTCGTAGCCCTCCATGGCGATGGCAAAAGATGCCAGGTAGTAACTGTCTTCGGCAAAAGGTTCATCAGAGGCCGGATCGATCTTGGTCGGGACAATGGTCTGGCTTTCGGTACGGACAAAGCGCAACTGCTTCGGGTAGCGATCGAGAAAAACCTGGGTCAGGCTGCCGGACAGAATATTGGCAATCTCACCATAAGCATCGGAAATTTCTCCGTCAAACTCTCCTTTGCCCATCTGTTCGGCAATCTGGTCATCCGGAAGCATGATCAGGGTGCCGCCCATGGCAATGGCATCGGGAACCTGGGTTAGCAGATAACCGGTCCCTTTTTTGTCGCCGCTGACCTTCATCTGGGTCAGGATCGCCTTTTCCAGGCAATGAGAGCTAAAAAATTCCTCTTTGGTGGTCATGAGCAGCTGGATGTCGCTACATTTGAGGCTCTGGCCGAGCAGGGCACCGATTTCTTCGCCGATCTGGCCGATGGTGGTATTAAAGACAACATCGACAAGTTTTTTGGCATCGGTGAATTTTGGTTTTTTTGCAGCAGGAGGCGTTTCTGTTGCAGGTTGTGCGGCCGGTGCTGTGGCCGGGGGTGGTTCCGCCGCCGTGGTGGCCGTTGTTGGTGCGGCTTCTTTTTCTTGCGTTTCTGCGGGGGCACCAGGTGCCGCTGTTGTTGGCGTGGCTTCTTCCAGATCAAAAATGGACAGGGGAACGACGAATTCAAAGACTCCCAGATCGGTTTCGTCGATGGCCAGCTCACAGCTGGCAACATAATAATCCGCTGCGGGAAAGGGAGCGTCACTTTCCATGTCAATTTTGGTGGGAATCAGCTCCTCAACAGTTTTTTTAATAAAGCGTAAGGGTTTCGGATATTTGTCGACAAATGCCTGGGTCATAACGCCGGCGATAATATTGGCAACCTCACCAAAGGCATCAGTCAGTTCACCATCGAGGTTTCCGGATTGGACATTTTCTTCGATGATGTCCTGAGGGAGCATAATCAGGGTGCCGGCCAGAACGGCAGCAGCCGAAATACGATTCAGCAGAAAGCAGTTGCCCTCACGGTCGCCACTGACTGACATGTGCGTGAGGGCTGTTTTTTCACGTGCTGGATTGCTGAACAGTTGTTCTTTTGAGCAGGTACGAAGCTTGATGTCGGAACAGCTTACCATTTGTCCCAACAGGGCGCCGATTTCACCAGCCAGGGTTTGCAGGCCGGCCTTACAGACTACATCTATGAGAGCCCTTTGCTTCAAAATAACCTCGCGTTGCGAAGATGAGAGCAGGGCTAGTTGAGCTGATATTTTATCTCAACAAAAAACTGACCCTGGCTGATGGTAAAGGGTACGACAACCCGCTGACTACCTTTAGGTGCAGAGATCACGTAGGACTGTCCGGTTACTGCCGTCGGAATGGCCAATTCCAGGCTGATATTCTCTGTGATTAAACGTTCTTTGATGCCACCGGCCAACATATTGGAAATCTCGCCGAGGGCATCTTTAACGTCGGCATCCACCTCATCCAGTTCCATGCCGAGCATAGCACCAGCCACTGCCAGGCCAACAGTGTTGGGGCAGTGGATGCCCAGCATAGCAGAAAGGTCACCAGTCAGACCAATCATGGCAGATACATGACAGCCGATCGCTTGTTTGCCTGATTCAAGAGGAGGCGAAGCGGCAATATCGATGAAGATCATGCAGTTAAAGATCTCTTCGGTTGTTTCCGCTATTATTTTAGCAAAATCCACACGGACGTCCTTTTTGATCGCAGTTTTTCAGGTTTTTTCAGGCTGGTCAGCTGTCTTTGCGCAACTGCAGTTCGACCAGAAAACCCAGGCCGTCAAAAGTAAAGGGAACAGTAACAGCTTGGGCGCCAGCCAGACAGTCAACCGAATAGTCTTCGCCGTAAATTGCCGACGGCATTGATAGTTTGATATCGCTACCACTCGGATCAAGGATCGACTTGATGCTGCCGGCCAGCATGTTGGCCAGTTCACCGATGGCATCACGAACATCATCGTCAATTTCTTCAACATCCATACCTAAAAACGCCGTCGTCACCGCCAGGGCAGCAGCATTGGTCATGTGGATGGCGAGCATCCCCTTGGTGGCTCCGGCGAGGCCGACAATCCCGGAAATGCTGTTGATCAGCTTATCATTATTACGAATAAATGACTCCCCGGGCGCAACCTCCAGCATAATCATGCTGGAAAAAATTTCCTGGGTGGCATCAATAATATGCTGTGCGTTCTCCACTGTCTTCTCCTTTGTGCTGTAGCGGCTCATCTCTCTCGGGGGAGAAAGCAACCATGAGGGTTTATGCCATTACAGCAGGGCGCCGAGGGTTTCGTTGATCAAGTCCGGAGTAAAGGGTTTTTTGATCGCCCCCTTGGCACCGTAGGACTTGGCTTCATCAATAATATCAGCGCCGGTCTCGGTAGAAATCATGACCACCGGAATGTCCTTGATGGCGGCAATCTCTGATTTGGCTTTAAGAAACTCCAGCCCGTTCATATTGGGCATATTGATATCACTCAGGACAACGTCAACATCGTTGGCACTCAAGACGTCGAGGGCCTCTTGGCCGTCACTTGCCTCGAGGATGGTGCTGAAATCGATGCCGGCTTGGCGCAGCGCCCGTGAAACAATCTTGCGCATCGTGTTTGAATCGTCGACAATCAGGACAGTTTTTCCCATTGTTAGGCTCCTTGTGAATGAATGAATTGTTTGGAGAGTTTGTTATTCGGCTTTAGTGTGCATGGTAAGTAGCGACTCCCCGCCGGCATAAATTTTTAACGGCTCCTCGTCACTGTTAATGAGATGCCAGACCACTGTATGTTCATCTGCTTCCGGCAGTTTACCGGATTCCAGGCTGGGCAGGCCGATTTTGTATTCCTGGTTGGGGAGTAGCTTGGTCATAAACAGACCCCCAATGGTATTAAGCAGCTCGTTAAGGATGTCATAGGCTTGCGATGTGGTGACTTCCTCCTCATCAATACCAAAGACGTTACCGGAGATCTTTTTTAATAATACGGCCGGCATGGCCAGACGAATTTCCCCTTGAACCGGGTCATTAATCAACATGCTGCTCCAGGTCAGTTCCGCAGCCGGAATGTCTGTTGGTGTGCCGCGCTCTTCAATAACCTCCATAAAAACCATATTTTCCAGGGTTTGCTGGACAGCTTCGATCATCGCCGGGTAAAACGAATTGTACTGCGTCATGCTGAGTCTCCTCAATGGTGTCAGGTTAATCCAGAAATTCTTCCAGAGCTTCCATCATCATCGGCGGTGAAACCGGTTTGTTGAGCACCCGATAAGCCCCGAGTTCCAGTAATTGTGCTTCTTTGGCAGGATTGCCGGCGCTGGTGATGACGATAATCGGCATATCACACAGTTTAGGGCTCGCTTTGACCCACTTGACCAGGGTTTGTCCGTCCATTACCGGCATGTTCAGGTCCGTCAGCAACAGATCGGCAGGCTCTTCCTTGGCGGCTTCAAGGGCCTGTTTGCCGTCCTCTGCTTCGATAATTTCGGCATCGCCGAGACCGACAATCTGCAGGCAACGCTTAATGAACATCCGTGCGGTAGCAGAGTCATCTGCAATAATTATTCGCTTCATCAGCTTTTCTCTCCTGTGTCGGATAAGGACTCCGACAGTTTATTAAACTCGGTATCCACCACCAGCATAACATTTGCCAGAATAGTTGCATTGATCGGGAAAAAGTCAGCGTAATGTGGATCCAGCTTATAGCGCATACTGTCGGAGCCGGTACCGAAGCCACCCATCATGGCGATACTGTCACCTAGGTGCACCGCATAGACCAGGGGTCGCCAGGCTTCCTCTGCCAGTGCCGGCTGGTGATGATGACGGATCACGGTGATCAGTTCCGGTGGCAGTTGCCAGGCCATGGCAAGGGCTTCGCCGGCAATGGTATGGTCAACGCCGACCAGATGTTCTTCTGCTGCGAGATAATCAAGACTGTCGTGGCTGCTGATCAGTTCCACAGCATCCGGGGCGCTGCCACGCAGATAATCGGAGATCAGCGCTTTGCCGATATCGTGCAGCAACCCGGCGGTAAAGGCCAGGTCCGGGCTTAAGTCTGCACCCGACTGAATTACCACCTCGCGCGCAGCAATAGCGGTGCGGAGATCGTGTTTCCACAAATCACCACCTACAGCCTCATAGCCGGAAAGCTCTTTGGCAAAAAGTTCACCGGCGCAGCTTTCGATAGCAATACTGACAATCACCTGTTGGCCAAGATAGGAAACGGCCCGATCGACGGAAGTGATTTGGTTGACCAGACCATAGGCGGCGGAGTTGACCACTTTAAGAATCCGGGCCGTCAGGTTAGCATCGGTTTTCACCAGATTAACCACGTCCATTATTTCATGATCAGGTTGCGAGGTGATCTGCAGAAGACGGCTGGCACTGGCAGAAATCATGGGAACCGATGACACAATTTTCTGCAGCTCAGCCGGATTAATTTTTTTTACCATGATATTCCTCCTAAAGCTGCCAATTCGGTTTGCCGGGTGAGCTTAATATAACCTGTCCTGCCGCAACCGAGATGGATACGGTACGGCTGTAGTTGCCGCCGAGATCTTCAGCAATGGCTCCCATGCCGTAAGACCAGAGGATTTTTTTGATGGCCAGCGCATTGCGCTTACCGATCTGGAAGGTGTCGTTGGTATCCATGACGTTGGCGCCACCACAGAGTTTGACGATAATCCCTTTGCCGCGCTTGTCGCAACCCAGTTTGGCCATTTGCGCCAGCAGCTCGGGAATCGCGGTATCAGCAAAGTAGCCGGGCTTTTCGGTGGCTTTGACCTTGTTGATAGTGGAGTCCGGCAACGCAATGTGGGCCATGCCGACGCAGCGTGTTTTCGGATCAAGAAAGATCACGGATACACAGGAGCCCAGCGCAAAGGTTTTAATGCTGTCTTCCTGGATATTTGATGCGCCGTAGTCGCCGACGCCCAGTATGATTTGCCCCATCTTATTTTTTCTCCAAGAGCAGCTTCAACAAGGAAGGTGCGATGTGATCGAGGGGCACCAGGCTTTGCGCTCCTCCCTTTTCATAGGCCACTCTGGGCATACCGAAAACGACAGATGAAGCCTCATCCTGAGCGATACAGCGGGCACCACCCTGGTGCATGGCGAGCATCCCTTCAGCACCGTCTGAACCCATGCCGGTGAGCATGGCACCGATGGCATTGGCACCGACTTGTTTGGCTACCGAATGCATCATCACATCGACGGAGGGGCAGTGGCCACTGACCTTTTCCGGGCCACCCAGGCGGATCACGTAAAAACCACCGCTGCGAACCACTTCAAATTGTACTCCGCCGGGCGCTATCAGCACCAGACCAGTACGTACGCGATCGCCCTGCTCAGCTTCTTTCACCTGCATGGCGCAGAGCTGGTTAAGGCGATCGGCAAACATTTTGGTAAAACCGCTCGGCATGTGCTGAACAATAACCGTTCCCGGGGTGGTCGCTGGAAAACCCTCGAGTACCCGGCGAATGGCCTCAGTTCCTCCGGTTGAAGCACCGATGGCGATGACCTTGTCGGTGGATTCCGCCAGGGCCATGGACTTGCCGGCCATAGCAGCTACCGAGGGATCAACCCGTTTGCCTTTCCAGTGGGAAACATTGGCCCCACTGGCAATCTTGACCTTGGTGCGCAGTTCCATGAGCATGGAATTCAGTCCCGCAGTCACGTTGCTGGTTGGTTTGGCAACAAAATCGACCGCACCGGCGTCCAGCGCTTCCATGGTGATCTGCTTGCCACGTTGGGTCAGGGAGCTGACCATCACCACGGGAAGCGGGTATTGCGGCATCAGTTTGCGCAAGAAAGCGACACCGTCCATGCGCGGCATTTCGACATCGAGGGTCAACACATCAGGCTCAAGCTCAAGGATACGATCACGGGCGATATAAGGGTCGGAAGCGGTTCCTACCACCTCAATGGCCGGGTCGAGGGCGAGGCCCTGGCTGAGAATGTTGCGAACCAGGGCGGAATCATCAACAATCAGCACCCGGATTTTGCGTTTCATTTAGAGTGTTCCCTTCTGGTAGAGCGCTGGTTTCAGATAATTGTAAAGGGTCTGACTGCGTCCCAGGGTTTCCGAATGGCCGATAAAAAGATATCCGCCGGAATCGGTGCACTGGTGGTAGCGTTGGACCAGAGCTTCCCGGGTGGGCTGGTCAAAATAGATCATGACATTACGGCAGAAGATCATGTGAAATGGCTTTTTAAAAGGAAAACTGGTGTTCATCAGGTTGAAGCGCCTGAAGGTCGCTTCTTTTTTGACCTTGTCGATCACGGCCATATTGTCGGCACCGGCCGGAGTAAAGTATTTGCGTCGCAGGTTTTCCGGTACCTGTTTTACCCGATCGGTGGCATAAACGCCACGGCGGGCAATGGTTAGTGCCCGATCTGAGATGTCGGTCGCCAGGATGCCGGCGTCCCATTTGCCATAATCATTACCTAAATATTCCATCATCAACATCAGCAGGGTGTAGGGCTCTTCACCACTGGAACATCCGGCGCACCAGATCCGTAATTCCTTACGATTCTGCTGCCTGAGTTTATTAATAGTGGCCGGCAATGCGGTTTCGGCAAAATAGTCGAAGTGGTCTTTTTCACGGTTGAAATAGGTATGATTGGTGGAGATCAGGTCCACCAGCTCACCCAGAGACTTTTCGGTTTTATCGCCGGCCAGATAGTCAAAATAGGCAGAAAAGGTTGACAGCCCAAGGTTGCGCATCAGCTTTTGCAGGCGCCCGACGAGCAAAGAACGTTTCTGATCGGTCAGGTTGATGCCGAAGCGTTCCTGAATCAGATTGCGTAGCTGGGCAAACTCCTGGTCAGAGATCGACATGGTGTTGGTATATTGTGATGCCTGTATGGGGCTGTTGTTAACCATGAGGCTAATCCGTTTACTCGTCGTCGCCGTCGTTCTGAAGCAGGCGTTGCATATCACCACTGAATAGCAGTTTGTGAACATCAAGGAGAATAATGACGCGATTGTTCATTTTTCCCATCCCCTGGATATAGCTGTTGTCAGAGTTTTTACTGGTACGTGGTGCCGGTTCCACCTGACCTTCCGGGATGTCGGCAACCTCACTGACTTCGTCTACCACCAGACCGACCTCGGTCGCATCGACATTAATGACAATAATGCAGGTACGGTCATCGTAGTCGCGCGCTGACAGTTTGAAGCGGGCGCGCACATCCATGACCGGTATCACCTTGCCGCGCAAGTTGATGACGCCACGGATAAAGGCGGGCATGTCGGGAACTTCAGTAATCGACTGGATTCCAATAATTTCAATGACGTAACAGATTTCAATACCATAGTCTTCACCAGCTAAGTGAAAGGTGAGGTATTTGTCCTTCTGGGTATCTTCGTTATCTGAACCATTGAGGGAAAGATCTTCCGCCATTTATTTGCCTCCTTTGCTGATTAAAGCGGCATCAGCCAATTCTTTTTTGCTGTCAAATGATTCAACCAGGGTACCGACATCGAGAATCAGGCTGACGCCGCCATCGCCAAGGATGGTACACCCGGAAACACCGGGGACCGTACCGATAAAGTCGGACAGTCCCTTGATGACGGTCTGCTGCTGACCGAGAATTTCATCGATAAACAGGCAGAAACGACTGTCCTGGTATTCAAGAACAATCAGGATGCCGTCGCAAAGTTGTTCTGAGTCGGGTTTTTTATTAAGAATCTGATGCAAGCGGACAACCGGGAAAAAGTGTTCTCTGACCCGAGCCAACTCATCGCCGTCAGGGGTGACGGTAATCTGCTCCATCTCGGGGCGGTAGGCCTCAAGGATCGATAAGGTCGGAACGATACAGGTGGTGGTGCCAGTCCGTACCATCATGCCGTCAATGATCGCCAGGGTCAGGGGAATGCGTAGATTGATCCGGGTGCCCTGGCCTAGTTTGCTGGTGATATCGATCTTGCCTTTAATCTTTTCAAGGTTTCTTTTGACGACATCCATACCAACTCCGCGGCCTGAAATGTCGGTGACCTGGGCCGCCGTGGAGAAACCCGGCGCAAAGATCAGATTGTTGATCTGTTTCTCCGTCAGGTCGGAGCCATCCCCTTCAATCAGCCCCTTGTTGATGGCCTTTTCAAGGATTTTATCGCGGTTCAAACCACGGCCGTCATCTTCAATGGTGACCCAGACTTCACCTTCTTCATGGCGCGCTGAGAGCTTGATCGTCCCTTTATCGGATTTGCCGTTGGCGCTGCGCTCTGCGGGAGTTTCCAGACCATGATCGAGGGAATTGCGCAACAGGTGAACGAGGGGATCGGTGATGGTCTCGATGACGGTTTTATCAATCTCCGTTTCTTCGCCGATCAGTTGCAGATCCACCTTTTTGCCGGCCTTTACCGAAATATCATGAACCAGCCGGATCATCCGCCGGAACAGACCGGAGACCGGAACCATGCGGATTGACATGGCCATTTCCTGTAGCTCGCGGACCAGTTTCGACATATGCTGCGCCGCCTTGCCGAAGTTTTCCAGTTCCAGTCCTTTGAGGTCGGGGTTATGGATCAGCATGTTTTCAGCAATAACCATCTCGCCGATCAGGTTGATCAGGTTATCGAGCTTGCCCAGCTCAACCCGGATATCCTGCCGTTTAGCCGGAACCTTGGAACGGGACACCGGTTTGGCCTTGGATTTGGCCTCCTCGCTCGATTCCTGCTGGCGTTTAAGCGCCTTGGCAATCTGCTCAGCAGTAGCGCTGCCTTGTTGCATGAGGATTTCGCCGACCGGTTTTTTCTGGATCTCCACCGCAGAAGAGATAGCCAGCTTATCGACACCCTCTTCGGCTAACAGGTCTCCGAGCAGGGGGGACATGAGGTTTTTCAGATCGTCGAGATGGGAGTCAAGATCCTCAATGAAATCCTCTTTGCCGTCGGCAATGTTGTTCAGCCCCTGCTGCAACAGATCGAGGCTTGCCAACAGTTGTTCTGTCGGGTTGTCAACCGCGAGTTTGGAGCCGGACTTCACCCGATCCAGCACGTTTTCCATCTGATGGCTGAGTTTTTCCAGGTGGCCGAAACCAAAAAAGCCACAGTTCCCTTTGAAACTGTGAATATGACGAAAAATATCGCCGATGGAATCAGAATCTTCAGGATGCTCGCCCCAGTTGAGTAGTCCCTGCTCAGCGTTTTGCAGCAACTCACCACTCTCCTGCACAAAGCTGGTGCGCATCTCCTCGGTGATCTCCAGCTCCGGAAAAACCGGTGCCGGTTCGCTGGGAACAGCAGCTGCAGGGATGTTAGCAATACTATCTTCAGGATCTTCGATGCTGGTGGCAGGGCCATCGATGGCCTGATGGAGTTGCGCAGAAATGGTGTCTGCAGCAACATTCATCTCGTCGTCGCTGAAACTGGCATCAACCGCATCCAGGGCATCTTTAGAGAAGTCGCAGGCAGCACAAAAAAGGGTGACGTGTTCGGGAAGAAGTTCGATTTCGTTATTACGAATCAGATCGAGCAGGCTTTCGGCAGCATGCGCGACGCGGGTCAGATGGGTGAATTCAAGAAAACCGGCACTGCCTTTCATCGAGTGAAAGAGGCGAAAGATAGCATTCATGGTTTCAGGATCGCTGTTCTGCCCCAGCTCAATGATTGCCGGTTCAAGCTGTTCGATCATGTCACGGCTTTCGGTGACGAATTCCTGAATAATTTCAATCTGATCGTCGTCGAGCTGCATACTCATGGGGGATCCTCAACTATAAAAAAAAAACAAAAAGGGTTGCTAAGCAATATCTAATAATAGACAACAGGTGCTGGAAAAGAAAGGCCTTTATGGCATCCGGGCTATTATTATGAGATTTTTCTTCGGCTTGCCCCACGTTAGCGAAGTGGCAGACCAAACTTTTCTAAAAACGCCGAACTAACGTGCTTTTTCAGGGAGCTGTTGGCTGCCGTGAGAAATTGCATTTGGTACGGGGGCCTGGTCTTTCAGAACGAAACGGCCAAGCTGTTGTTTAAGTTGGGCCGCCTGACCGGCAAGCTCGGCGCTGGTGGCGGCACTTTCTTCTGCGGTGGCGGTATTTTGTTGAATAACCTGGTCAATTTGCTGTAGGCCGGTAGTGATTTGGCCAACACCCTGGGCCTGTTCCTGGCTGGCAACCGAAATTTCAGCGATCAGGTCGGATGTCTTGCCGATGGAATTGACAATTTCTTTTAACGCATTAGCAGTTTTTTCCGCAATCTGGGAGCCGTTGGCGGTTTTTGCTACTGATCCTTCAATCAGTTCCGCTGTTTCTGCTGCGGCTTTGGCGCTGCGTGCTGCCAGGTTGCGAACCTCTTCGGCCACAACCGCAAACCCTTTGCCATGTTGACCGGCACGTGCAGCTTCAACGGCGGCATTCAGGGCGAGGAGATTGGTCTGAAAGGCAATCTCATCAATGACCTTGATGATTTTGCTGATATTGTGGCTGGCATCACTGATCTCCTTCATGGCCCCGATCATTTCAGTCATGCGCTCGCTGCCGACATTGGCGGCTGTCCGCGCCGAGGTCGCAAGTTCGCTGGCCTGACGGGCATTGTCGGCGCTGGCATTGGTCTGGCTGCCGATCTGGTTCATTGAGCTGCTGATCTCTTCAACCGAGGCGGCTGAGGTCGATGCCCCATCGGATAAATGCTGTGCTGATTCGCTTAGCTCGCCACTGCCGCTGTCGATCTGTTGACCTGCCGCCTGGATTTCGGCGATGACCTGATTAAGATCATCACCAAGGGTTTTCAGTGAATTGCGCAGACTGTCATGATGGTCATGGGGGGTCACTTCGAAGGTCAGGTCGCCCTTAGCCAGCTGTTGTAAGGGGGTTACAACCTCATGTTGCAGGCTGTCGGCCAGTGCGTCGAGGGTTCTTCCGGTCTCTCCAAGCTCATCATTCTGGGTCAAGTTAAGGCGTTCATCCAGATGTCCATGTCCGATGTCGGTCAGAACCTTTCTTATCTGTGTCAGGGGAGCAACTACCAATTTTTTGAGCATAAACAACAGGGCCAGCCAGATGATGATCAAACAACTGAAGCCCATGACAAGGCTATTGGTGAGATTCTGGCGATTGCCGGTTGCAGCCATCTGCTGGAGATGTTCTTTCTCCTGGTTGAGTTTGGCGAGACTGAAGTCCACATAGAGAACGCCGGACAGTGTGCCTTCCTCAGCTTCAGGGTGGCAACCCATGCAATGGGCCTCAAACATGTGGCCGTGGGCCATGAAATAGCTTTCAGAACTTTCCTGATTTAGGCTGTAATTCTGGTCAGTACGGGGAATGTTGATCTTTTCATGGGAGCTGCCGATTTTATCTCTCTGGCTGGAATATGTGGTAACCCCTTGCGGATTGGTCAACCCTACTTCAATAACCCCTGGTACGTCACCAAGGCCCACAATGAGCTCATCAAAAACATCCATTTCGCCGCGTTCAAGGGACCCCTTAGTCCCGATTTCCAAACTACTGAATACCCCTTGAGCCTGTTCTATAATTGTATCATGCAGGGCACTGAGAGCCTCTGTTTCCTGTGCCCGCACAATACCACGTGTTTGCAGGGCAGATAGAGTGAAACTGATCCCTAAGATGATGAGCAAAATAAGAACAAGGGCTCCCCCTAGTTTAGTCTGGATGCTGTTTAATTTCATGATGTCGGCCTCTACACTGGAGGTGTAAGATAGTTAATTGGCAATTATTCATGTGAAGACTATCATTGAAAAAAATCTAGAGCAATAAAAAAATAAAATATTTGTTCCGCACCGACCCTTGGACAAGGGCGGAACTGAATAGTTGCACAATAAAATACAAGACATTTAACAACGATGATGGGGTTAAGCACCATTGTTGTCAGGAGGGAATAAACAAGCTGCAACGTGAAGGATACCTTGAGGTACTTAGCTGTGCTTTGTTGTTGGAGCAGGTTTCTTTTTACGCCGTCGGCGTTTGCGGCGAATCGGAACCACGATTGGCCCGCCGAGTGTGTTGATTGTGGCGTTCCACTCCTGTAGCAGCACCAGCAGGTCGGGTCGAACCTTTGTCCACAGGCTAAAGAGTTCCAGAGCCGTGGCAGTGGCAGGATGGCGCAGGAATTTTTGTTCGCCGCGTTGGCCGCGACCGCGAACCAGGCGGAAACAGCCGATGAGCAGATCGCGTGCTTGAAGACGGATGCCGGCAGCGATGCTGAAATAACGACAGTGAGGGGTGAGGATATCGTTGGCAGATTGCAGAGCGGTGGTGATCGGGGTACTGCGCCCTGGCGGACAGCTATCCATAAACAAACGCAGATAAAGAGCAGCAAGAGCAAAGCTTTCATCGATTGTTACGCCACCGCGGGTGCGTGCATCGACCTGTGCGAGCATGGCAATCCCCTCGTCAGTGCCGGGATAACCGGCGAGCAGATGCGGGAGCATGCCCAGTTCGCGGCACTGATGGAGCACCGGCGCGGCAATGCCATAACGGAAGAGCGCCATGATTTCCTCACGAACCCGGGCTGGTGCAGCTGTTGCCAATAGCTCTTTGTGTTGATCGATGGCCGGAATAATGTTTTCGCAGAGTTTGAAATCAAGGCGGCCGGCAAACTCGATGGCGCGTAAAATGCGTACCGGATCCTCGACAAAACGGATCAGTGGCTCGCCAATGACGCGAATCCGGCGTTGTTGCAAATCGGCAAGGCCGCCGACATGATCAATCACACTGAAATCAGCGATGTTGTAAAACAGGGCATTGATGGAGAAGTCGCGGCGGTAAGCATCTTCACAGGGAGTCCCAAAAAGGTTCTGGACAAAATGCAGATGATCGTCCGGATCCTTCGGGAGTTCCTCTTCTGTGACCTCACGGCGAAAGGTCGCAACTTCGATCACCTTGTTGCCGGCAAAGCGGATATGGGCAAGGCGAAACCGGCGTCCGACCAGAAAACAGTTGCGGAACAGACGTTTAATCTGATTCGGGGTGGCATCGGTAGCGATGTCGAAATCTTTGGGCGTGCGTCCGAGCAACAGATCACGTACGCTGCCGCCGACCAGATAGCTTTTAAAGCCGTGGCGGTGCAGCCGGTAAAGAACCTTCAGGCAGTCTTCATCGATCTGTCGGCGTGAGATCGGGTGCTGGTCACGTTTGAGGATGATAGGCGGATCGGGATTCATGTCAGTCCGATGCTAAGGGTTGATTGAGGTCAGGCGGACTATAGCAATTCAACCACTGAAAAAAAACCGTTTTGATTGGGAAAACGGTGGTGTTTTGATTATCCTGCTCAAAATATCCAATACAAATGGTGGAACACTGTGAAAAATACGATTGATGCACTGGTCATTTTAGGCGCGACTGCCGGCGGGAAGACTGCCCTGGCAGTGGCAGCAGCTCGCCATTTCGGTGGTGAAATCATCTCTGCTGATTCCCGTCAGGTCTACCGCGGGATGGATCTGGGGACCGGTAAAGATCTGAGCGAATACGCTGAGGTTCCCTACCACCTGATTGATATCGCCGAGGCCGGCAGTGAATACAACCTGTTTCAATTTCAGCGTGACGGCTATGAAGCGATCACAGCTATCCACCAGCGCCAGAAGTTGCCGATTATTTGTGGTGGCACCGGTCTCTATCTGGATGCGATCCTGAAAGGTTATCATCTGGTCGAGGTGCCGGTTAATCAGCAACTGCGCGAACAGGTATCAACCTGGAGTGATGAGTGCTTGCGCCACCAGCTGCTGGCAGTCAAGCCGCAGCAACATAATCGTACCGATCTTGATGAGCGTGAGCGGCTGGTACGCGCTTATGAGATTGCCTTGAGAGAAAACCACGCTGAAGCAGTCGACCCCTTTGTCTGGCGACCACTGGTGTTCGGTCTGAAGTGGCCACGTGAGGTGTTGCGGCGACGGATAGGCGAGCGATTAAAACAGCGCCTTGAACAGGGAATGATCGCGGAGGTAGAGAACCTTCATGCCGGCGGAGTGACCTGGGAGCAGCTCGAGTTCTATGGCCTTGAGTATCGCTTTATTGCCCGCTATCTGCAGGGTGAATTGCGGCGGAACGATATGGTTCAGCAGCTTGCCACGGCCATTGGTCAGTTCGCCAAGCGTCAGGAAACCTTTTTTCGGCGCATGGAAAAACA
>CAZMFD010000062.1:0-1264 GCA_964565445.1 uncultured Geobacteraceae bacterium | reverse complement strand
TGCAATCCCTTGCGACCAACGATCCCGATCTGTTGCGGCGCACCCTGGTGATCGTAGTGGTGAATCAGCGGCCGGATGTTTCAGCAACCCAGCAGCGCACCAACGAAGCGAGTCTTTCCTGGCTCAAATCCCAATCCTGTGCGCCGCTGCAACTGGCATGGATTGACGCTGCAAGTCCCGGACTGCAACTGCCGGCCGGGCAGGGGGTCGGGCTGGCGCGCAAAATCGGCTTTGATGCGGCATTGCTACGGCTTAACTGGCATAATGACCCTGTCCTGATCTCCCTCGATGCTGACACCCTGGTTGATCCTGATTATCTTACTGCCCTCTTCCGTCATTTTGCTACAGCAGAACAAAGCGGCACCGTCATCCCTTTTCGCCATCAGGCGGGGGCCGATTCCGGTGCAGAAGAAGCGATCCGCGCCTATGAGCTCTACCTGCGCAGCTATCAGTTCGGCTTAGAGCAGGCCGGATCGCCCTATGCCTATCACAGCATCGGCAGTGCTTTTGCCTGTCGGGTGCAGGGGTACCTTGCTGTCGGCGGGATGAACCGGCGGCTGGCCGCGGAGGATTTCTATTTTTTACAGCAGCTCAACAAAATTGGCGGGGTTGTGCCGCTCCAGGGAACGGTGGTACACCCGGCGTCTCGTTGTTCTGATCGCGTTCCGTTCGGTACCGGACGCATTGTCGCCCAGCATCAGCAAAGGGAAGTACCCGCTTACCGTTTTATTGATGCACACGCGTTTGCCTTATTGCAAGAGTGGTTGCTATTGGTAGCAGCACAGCCCGATCGTTCGGCTGAAAATCTGCTGGAACGGGCACAGCAGATTTCACCACAGCTGGTTACATTTTTGAATGAACGCAATTTTGCTACCGTCTGGGTGCGCTTGGGGCGTAATCATGCTGGTAACGAGCAACGTTTGCGGGCCTTTCATCACTGGTTTGATGCCCTGCGTACCCGCCAGCTCCTTACCCGGTTGACGCAGACCAGCGGCGATCCCATCAGCTTGGTAAGTAAATTGCTGCGCTGGGGTGGTTATGCCGGCTACGATGATGCTGTGACCCAACTAACATTGCTTGAAGGATTGCAGGGCGTCACCGGGCAAGAATATTTGTATGATTCTTAACCTGGTACCACAAGGTTTTCCTTGGCTACATCAGGGTATTGATGGCAGAATGCCTCTTTTGATGGCGTTGCAAAAAGTCCGGCCTCCGGCGTTACGGCGTTTTTTCAGGACCTTGACATACTATATGTATGCCTGCG
>CAZMFD010000061.1:11028-16551 GCA_964565445.1 uncultured Geobacteraceae bacterium | reverse complement strand
ACTGACCACCCCGCCCAGCTCTCCTCTCTGCGCGGTTGAGGAGCTTGACCTGAGCCGGGAAAACACAAAGGAACAGGCACCTTGCGGAGCCAGTTCCTGCGGACCTGCGTTAAAGACCTGGTCTTAATTGTCGCCGATGCCGAGTTTGTCGAGGCGATAGCGGATCTGGCGGAAGCTGATACCGAGCAGTTCCGCAGCCTTGGTGCGGACTCCGGCGGCCTGTTGCAGGGCCGCCTGCAGAATGTTACGTTCCTGCTCCTCGAGCCATTGTTCCATCTTGAATCCTGCCGGTATTTCCGGTAGATCAGCGGATAATGAGGTTCTTTTTTGCTGCAGTTGCGGCGGCAGAGAGTCGACAGTGAGGAGCTTCTGATCACCCAGCACCAGACACCGTTCTACAAGATTTTCAAGCTCGCGCACGTTGCCGGGCCAGTCGTAGTTAAGCAGCAGCTCGAGGGCCTGTTTATCAATCTGGTAGTGGTCGTCACTGCCGGTTTTCTGCTGGTAAAAATTCTGGATCAGCAAGGGGATATCGCTGCGCCGATCCCGCAGGGGGGGTAACTCGATGGTGACAACGTTGAGACGATAGTAGAGATCTTCGCGAAATGTCCCTTGAACGATATTGGCTGACAGATCCTGATTGGTGGCCGCGATCAGGCGGACATCGAGGGGAATATTGCTGGTACCGCCGACCCGCCGGAATTCGCGCTCCTGCAATACCCGCAGCAGTTTGACCTGCATCCCCATGGGCAGTTCGCCAATTTCATCCAGAAACAGGGTGCCTAAGTGAGCACTTTCGAACAACCCCTGCTTTTTTTTATCAGCGCCTGTAAAAGCTCCGCGCTCATGACCAAAGAGTTCACTTTCGAGCAGATTTTCAGGAATAGCGCCGCAATTAATGGCGACAAAGGGGTGGTCTTTACGTTCACTGCCCAGATGCAATGCCTGGGCGACCAGCTCCTTACCGGTACCACTTTCTCCGGTAATCAAGACATTGGCGCGGCTCGGGGCAACGCGCTCAAGCAGGGTAATCAGCCGGCCCATTTCAGCGCTCTCACCAATCAGGTTCTTGAATGAAAAGCGTTCTTTAAGCTGACGCTTCAGCTGGCGATTTTCGCGCTGTAGCTGGTGGCGTTCCAGGGCATTTTTGACCACCAGACGGATTTCATCGTTTTTGAAAGGCTTGGTGATATAGTCGTAAGCACCGAGCTTCATTGCTTCAACCGCTTCTTCAGTGGAAGAAAAAGCGGTCATCATGATGATGGTCGTATCATCCTCCTGCTCACGTAAACGGCGCAACAGAGCGATACCGCTCAAGCACGGCATTTTGATGTCACTGATAATCAGATCAACGTTGTTTTCAGCGATTTTAGTCAGGGCTTCTTCGCCATTTATCGCTTGATCGATCTGATACCCCTCGCGGTGTAATAATACCGTCAGCATTTCGCGCAAACTCTCTTCGTCATCGACGATCAGGATGCGCGCACTATAGTTGTTCATCTTCTTCCCCTGGCTCTTGCGGAAACTGCATGACGAAGCGCTCTCCGCCTAAATCGGCAACATCAGTACGAATGGTACCACCGTGGGCTTCGATAATCGAGTAAACGGTTGACAAACCTAAGCCGGTACCTTTGTCTTTGGTTGAAAAAAACGGCTCAAAAATCCGCTCCCTGATCTCCGGTGCAATGCCGGGACCGCTATCTTCAATGGTTAAGACCCAGGGGTTACCGTGGGTAAAGGTTATCAGCAACCTCCCTTTACCCTTCATCGCCTCTGCAGCATTAATCGAAAGGTCCCACAGCACCTGCCAGATCTGGTTACGATCAATAAGGGCATGACAGGGACGCTCTCCTTTAATCTGCACATCGATTCCCTGAAAACGCTGATCACGCAGGAGCATTTGCCCCAACTCATCCAGCAGGGTCGCAATATCAAGACGATTTTTTTGCGGACGGCGGGGGCGGGCAAAGGCAAGAAAATCGCTAAGCAAGTGATTTAAACGATCCGTTTCCTTGACCATGATAGCTAACAGGTGCTGATCTTCGGTTTTTAAGTGAGAATTTTCACCCAGCAACTGAGCTGAACCGCTGATGGATGCCAATGGGTTACGAATTTCGTGGGCCAGCGCGGCTGATAATCGGCCGATCGCAGCAAGGCGATCAGACCGTTTGAGTTGCTCTTCAATCTTTTTGAGTTGGGTTAGATCCTGAAAGGTCACAAGGGTCCCCAGAGCTTCGCCATGAGTCCCTTTAACGAGTGTTGTAGCATAACCAAAGGAGCGACGCTCGCCGGAGGGGTGGGCAAAAACCCCTTCAGCACGGTTAATGGGGACCGTGTCGGGGGCTACAACCTTGTTAAATTCGGGAAACAGCTCAGCAGCTGGAGTATCGTACACTTGTTGCAAGGAAAAACCGGTAATATCCGATGCTGCCATATTGAACGAGCGAATCCGTCCCTGTGGATTGATCAGCATCACTCCGCTGCTGATATGGGATAGAATCAAGCGGTTCATCCGCTCAAGTTCAGAAAAATCAATGCTCTTGCGCTGATAGAGCGCCTCACTGTGGCGCCAGCGCTCAGCCAGGGTTCCGCTGAGAATGGCGGTCAGAAAAAAAGCAATCAGATGAACAAACAGAGAGTTCAGAAAAACCGCATCCGCGACATTCTTTTCAATCGCCAATGGGCCAAGGAGGTCGTAAAACTGCAGCAGCAGAATACCGCCAAACATGATAGCTGAGCTGGCCGCCGCCAGAATAGTCAGCCGGCGTGACAACAGGAAACTGGCGGAAATAATCACTAACAGATAAAAAAAGGAGAACAGACTCTCAACCACACCGGTCAACAGGATCAGAGCCGAGACAAAGAGCAGATCCCAGACAATCTGACTTTGTGCAAGAAAACCGACCGAGCTGATACGGCGGAGCAGTAGTGCCGTGATCAAGGCTTGTGCGTAGGAAGCGCCCACCAGGAAAAACAGCGGGGTGACAGAATAGGCAAGGTTACCGTGGAGATAAAAAAATGCGGCGCCGCCAAGAACCAGGGTGATCACCGCAGTCCGGCAGATAAGATACCAGACCAGACTGCGATGACCTGAAGGTGTCAATGGTTTTTCGGTGTGTTCACCCGCTGTCATTAACCGCTAAACATTCCCGGCCATCTGGAAAATCGGCAGATACATGGCGATAACCAGACCACCGACAGTGGTTCCGAGGAACAGCATCAGCAACGGCTCCATCATCGCGGTCAGATTGTTAACGGCATCATCAACCTCATCATCATAAAAATCAGCGATTTTACTGAGCATGGTATCAAGGGCTCCGGCTTGTTCACCGACTTCGATCATCTGACAGACCATCGGCGGGAAGACACCTGACTCCTTGAGGGGTTCGGCAATGGTTTTGCCCTCACTGATACTGCTGCGAACCTTTTTGATGGCATCTTCAACGGTGCGATTACCGGCGGTTTTAGCAACAATATCAAGACCATCGAGGATCGGCACGCCGCTGGAGATCATGGTCGACATGGTCCGGGCAAACTTGGCCACGGCAACCTTGCGGATCAGCATCCCGAAAACCGGCAGTTTCAACGCCCAACGGTCAAAAGCCCGGCGCCCTTTGTCAGTGGCATAGATTTTTTTAAAGATAAAGATCGACAAAAAGAGCAACACAATAATAATGACAATGTAATTCTGGATCAGGTTACTTAAGTTGATAACAATCTGGGTTGGTGCCGGCAGCGCTCCGCCAAAATCGGCAAAGATTTTTTCGAAGGCCGGAATAACAAAAATCAGGATAACCGCAATAACCACCACCGCAATGCCGACAATAGTGGTTGGATAGGTCATGGCACTTTTGACCTTTTTCTTCAATTTCTGGGCTTTTTCAATATAGACCGCCAAACGATTGAGGATCGTATCGAGGATACCCCCAACCTCTCCGGCAGCGACCAGGTTGACGTAAAGATCATTAAAGGCCTTGGGGTGCTTGCTCAAGGCATCGGCAAAGGTCGAACCGGATTCAACGTCTGACTTCACTTTCAGCAACACTTCCTTGAAGGTTTTATTGGGCTGCTGATTCGACAGGATATCCAGACACTGAACCAGCGGCAAGCCGGCATCGATCATGGTAGCAAACTGGCGGGTAAAGACGACAATATCCTTGGTCGTGATTTTCGGCTGCAAAAAACTGATATTGATGTCGGCGTTAAGACCGCCAGCCCCTTTGACCTTGGTAGTCTGGATTCCCTGACGACGTAGACTGGCCGTGACTGCCCCTTCGTTGACAGCTTCCATGGTTCCTTTATGCGTTTTTCCGTCTTTCGACCGGCCTGTCCAGGTGAACTTCGGCATGGTCCTCCCCTTTCACATTTGGCTTTTGCGGGTTTTAACGAGCTCTGTTACATCATTCGATCGGGATTGATGGTCCGCTTGCGGCTTAACACCGACTGCGGATTGGCAAATATCTGGCGCAGCTCATCCTGATCATGAGAGCGGGTCAAAGCATCATCTTCAGTAATCTGGCGACTATGGGCCAGCAGAAACAGGGACTGGTTCATGGTCTGCATGGCAAACTTGTCCTGACCGATCTGCATCTGCGAATAAATCTGATGGATTTTATCCTCACGTATCAGGTTGCGAATTGCGGCATTAGGGACCATGACCTCCAGGGCCATGCAGCGCCCCTTACCGTTCGCTTTCGGTAACAAGGCCTGTGATAAGACCCCTTCAAGCACAAACGAAAGCTGAGTGCGGACCTGCGACTGCTGATTGGTGGGAAACACATCAATAATCCGGTTCATGGTCTGCACACAGGAGTTGGTATGCAGGGTGGCAAAACATAAGTGACCGGTTTCGGCAATGGTGAGTGCCGCTTCGATGGTTTCGATATCACGTAATTCTCCGAGCAGAACCACGTCGGGATCCTGCCGGAGAATATATTTAAGGGCTTTTTTGAAGGAGATGGTGTCGGCGCCGACTTCGCGTTGGTTTACCAGGCATTTTTTATGCGCATGAATATATTCGATCGGATCTTCAATCGTGATGATATGTTCGCTGCGATCTGAGTTTATCTGATCAATAATGGCCGCCAGAGTCGTGGTCTTACCACTACCGGTCGGACCGGTCACCAGAATCAGCCCACGCGGTTTTTTTGACAAACTCTTGACCACCGCCGGCAGCCCGAGATCGTCAAAACTTTTGATCTCAAAGGGAATGGCGCGAAAAGCACCCGCCACTGCACCGCGCTGAATAAAAATATTCCCCCGGAAACGTGATAACCCCTTGACGCCAAAAGACAAGTCAAGTTCGTTCTCATCTTCAAAGCGGCCCTTCTGAGCATCAGTCAAGACACTGTAACAGAGTTGTTTGGTCTCAGCTGCCGTCATTTTGGGCAGATCCATGGGACTCATTTTACCGTCGATGCGGATCTGTGGAGCCGTCCCGGTCGACACATGCAGGTCAGATGCGCCCTGCTCAATCATGTGTTTAAGTAACTGGTGCATGTTCGCCATACAGGTAACCCCCGT
>CAZMFD010000061.1:143-10928 GCA_964565445.1 uncultured Geobacteraceae bacterium | reverse complement strand
TTCCGCCCTTAATCATCCGCAATCGTCGTCCGTAGTACCTCTTCTAAGGTGGTTACCCCTTCCGCCATCTTGGTCAGTGCCGCCTGGCGCATGGTTTTAACCCCGAGGCGCATCGACTCCTCTTTAATTTCAGCGGTATTGGCACCAGCCAGAATTGCTTCACGAAGCGCTTCAAACATCGGCATCACCTGATAAAAACCGACCCGGCCTCGATAGCCGGTATCATTGCATTCGGCACAGCCACGCCCTTTGTAAACAGTGATCTTTTTTGCCTCATCTTCGGGCAAGCCGGCGGTGGTAAGAGCTTCAAGCTGGGGCTTTACCGGCTCTTTACAGGCGGCACAAACTCTTCGCCCAAGACGCTGGGCAGAAATCAGATTGACTGCCGAAGCAACCAGGAACGGCTCAATCCCCATATTTAACAGTCGATTGACAGTACTTGGCGCATCATTGGTATGCAGTGTTGACAGTACCAGGTGACCGGTAAGGGCAGCTTTGACACCAATTTCAGCGGTTTCAAAGTCGCGAATCTCACCAATCATGATGATATCCGGATCCTGGCGCAAAAAAGCCCGCAGGGCGGCGGCAAAGTTTAGGCCGATATCCTCATGCATTTGCACCTGATTGATGCCGGCAAAGTTAAATTCGACCGGATCTTCTGCCGTCGAAATATTTTCACTGACCTTGTTCAGTTCTGATAAGGCTGAATAGAGGGAAACAGTTTTACCACTACCGGTTGGACCGGTGACCAGCACCATGCCAAAAGGTTTGTGAATTTCGTGCTTGAACCATGTCAGGGCCTGTTCTTCATAGCCGAGCTTGGTCATATCCAGCTGCAGATTACTTTTATCGAGCAGACGCAGAACGACTTTTTCTCCAAAAAGGGTTGGCAGGCAATTGACCCGGTAATCCATTTCCTGATTACGAGACAGTTTGATTTTGATCCGCCCATCCTGGGGAAGCCGACGTTCGGCAATATCGAGGTTAGCCATGATTTTCAAGCGGGACGTGATCGCGTTTTTCAATTTGCGCGGTGGTTTCATCACCTCGTAAAGCACACCATCGATCCGGTAGCGCACCCGGAACATATGCTCATAAGGCTCAATATGAATATCAGAAGCCTTCTTTTTTATCGCATCAGTAAGAATCAGATTGACCAGTTTGACAACCGGGGCATCTTCACTGGCTTTTTCAAGTTCATTAATATTCTCCAGTTGGTCATCACCCACCAACTCCAGATCAACATCATCAAATTCGCTTAAGGCATCAGCCATGGTAGCTGACTGATCATAGTAAGTGTCGATCGCTTCTTTAACGGCAGCTTCAGCAGCAACAACGACCTCAACATTATAGCCGGTCATGAACTTGATATCGTCGATGGCAAAAATATTGGAAGGGTCGGACATAGCGACAATCAAGGTTGCGCCGGCCCGGTTGATCGGAATCAGCTGATATTTCTGCGCTACGGCCGCGGGGACCAGCTTGATCACTGCAGGATCAACATCAAATTGTTTTAAATCGATGGATGGAACACCGTAGTGTTTGGAAAGGAAGGTAGCAAGATCGTGCTCTTGAACATAGCCCAGCTTAATCAGCGCTGCACCAAGTCGTATCCCCTCGCTTTTCTGCTCAGAAATTGCTTTTGCCAGTTGATCATCAGAAATCATCTGATTTCTGATCAGTAACTCGCCCAGCCGGCTGACGCTCATATGCCGCTATTCCTTTCTTATCTAACCCAAATAATCAAACAATTGTTTCCGCATAAACCCGTGAGGCAAACGCTCCCCGGTCCAGATAAAAAAAGCGTCTTCGCCCTGTGCCGCCAGCAGACTTAAACCATCAACACTTGGTAACCCACGCAAACGAGCCGCTTGAACCAACGCGGTGCCAGCTTTGGAATATACCATATCAAATATTAATGCGCTACCTTTAATATTCTCCAATGGGAGAAAATTCAGAGATTCTCCATGCAAGCCAACAGAGGTGGTATTAACCAGCAAATCCGCAGTTGCAACGGTCGACAAAAATTCGGCTGATTGATAAGAGACAGCGACCAACTGTTGTTTCGTCGTATTTGTCGCAACGGTATTAATCAGGTCAGCAGCACGATGAAGGTTGCGGTTTGCAACGGCTATCTGCTCCACTTCTGCCGCCAACAGAGCCTGAACGGCGGCCCGGCAGGCACCGCCGGCACCCAACAGCAGCACCTTTTTACCTTGAGGTGAAAAACCGAGATCCGAAGTGGCAGCTCGCATAAAACCACTGCTGTCAGTATTGTAACCCAACAACCGGCCATTATTGTTCACCACTGTGTTGACTGCACCAATCTGTTTTGCCAACGGGTCAACCTGATCCAGCAACGGGATAATCGCTTCTTTGTGCGGGATAGTAATATTGACCCCTTTGATGTCGAGAGCTTTTAAGGAGGCGACAGCAGAGGCCAGGGTGTCTGCGGTTACATGAAAAGGGACATAAACAGCATCGATAGCATAATGGTCAAACGCTGCATTATGCATTAACGGCGACAGTGAATGGGCAACCGGGTCACCAAATATGCCATAGACTGTTGAGCTGCCTGTCACTATCTGCATTATTCCAGAACTCCCCTGGGAAGCACTTCGCTAGCCAGATATTCGTCATACT
The DNA here is from genome assembly GCA_964565445.1 of uncultured Geobacteraceae bacterium. Classification (GTDB taxonomy): domain Bacteria; phylum Desulfobacterota; class Desulfuromonadia; order Desulfuromonadales; family Geopsychrobacteraceae; genus Pelovirga. The sequence goes on along the minus strand of CAZMFD010000061.1, from coordinate 8,285 downwards.
GCACAATCTGAACACGTTGCAGGATTTGCCGCGCTTTTAAAACATCAACAGCTATGGCCGCTGACAACTCATTCACATTGGCAAATGAGATTTCATCTCGTAAGCGCTCGATAAAATAGACCCTTAATTTTTCACCATAAATTTTCCCACTGTAATCAAGGAGATGAACCTCAATCGTCATATCCTGGTTGCCAAAGGTTGGACAGTGACCAATATTAACCACCCCACCATATTCAAGGTCACCATGTCGCACCTTGACCACATACACCCCGGGTGCGGGAATCAATTCTTTTTGAGTGGTTAAATTGGCCGTCGGAAAACCCAATTCGTGACCACGCTGAAAACCACTGACGACCTCGCCGAACAGATTATAATGGCGGCCCAGTAAAGGCAAAACATCAGCGACACGGCCGGCACTGATCAGTTGCCGAATACGGGTAGAGCTGTATGGAGTACCAGCCGCGCTCACCGGTTTCAATATATCGACAGCAACCCCCTTGGTGGCACAAAATTCACGTAAAAACTCCGGGGTGCCGCAGCGCCCTTTTCCGAAGGCATAATCGTAACCAACAACGAGTTTATGGGCCGCTAAGCGATTAAGCAGAACGTCCTCAACGAACTCTTCCGGGGTTTGCTGGGCAAAGGATCGGTCAAAAGGAATTTCAACCAGCCAATCAACATGAGAAGCGGCAATCAAACGTCGCCGCTCTTCCCGTGTATTGAGCAACAACGGCGCTTTGTCGGGGGCAAGAACCTTGAGGGGATGGGGATGAAAAGTACAGACAACCGACTGCAACCGCTCAGCTCGCGCTGTTTCAACCAGGCGCCGAAACAGGGCACGATGGCCGAGATGAACGCCATCAAAGTTACCCAGGGTAACCACACTGGGAGCAAAGTGGTCAGGGATGTCCTGCCATGCATCAATGATATTCACAATTCAAAACGCCTTTTAAAAATCAACAATTACAATGTCTTGGATAGTACCGATTGTCTACTGCCGGTGACAAGGGCTAAATAGAATCAATATCAAAAAAAGGGCGAACCGTTGCCGATTCGCCCTGAAAAAAATCAGAAATATTCAGTTGTTTATTCAGTTGAGCTGGGAACCATCGACTTCAAATATTCACGATTCAGCTTGGCAATAAACTTGACGCTGATTCCTTTGGGACAGGCCGCTTCACACTCATAATGATTGCTACAGTTACCAAATCCTTCAGCATTGTTCGCTTCAGTCATGGCCTTGACCCGGCGCTTGGCTTCCGCCTTGCCTTGCGGCAAAACGGCGAGCTGGGCAACCTTGGCACTGGTGAAGAGCATCGCCGAGCTGTTCGGACAGGCGGCAACACAGGCACCACAACCGATACACTCAGCAGCATCCATGGCATAATCAGCTACCGGCTTGCTGACCAGCAGGGTATTACCGTCAGCAACACCACCGGTATGACAGGAGGCGTAACCACCAGACTGCATGACCACATCAAGAGCGGTACGATCAACGATCAGGTCCTTGTGGATCGGGAAGGCTCTGGCCCGCCAGGGCTCGATGAAGATCTCGTCACCCTCGTTGAATTCACGCATATGTAACTGGCAGACGGTTGTCAGTTCCTGCTGCCCATGGGGACGGCCATTGATAACCTGTGAACACATACCGCAGATACCTTCACGGCAGTCGTGATCAAAAGCGATAGGATCACCACCATTTTTCACCAGGTCATCATTGACTTCATCAAGCATTTCGAGAAATGACTGATCGGGGCTGACATTGTCAGCTTTGTAGGTCTCCAGTTTGCCACTGTCTTCTGGCCCCTTCTGGCGCCATACATGCAATGTAAGTTTCATTATTTATAACTCCTTACGGCAAGCTTGACGTTTTCGAATTTCAGAGGCTCCTTGTGCAACTCGGGAGCCTTACCAACGCCTTTAAATTCCCAAGCAGCAGAATAGCTGAAGTCTTCGTCATTACGCATCGCTTCGCCATCATCGGTCTGATGCTCGACACGGAAGTGACCACCGCAGGATTCTTCGCGGTGCAGGGCATCGGTTGCCATCATTTCTGAGAACTCAAGGAAATCTGCCAAACGCCAGGCATTCTCGAGTTGCTGGTTGAGCTCCATGGCCCCGCCGGTGACATTGACATTGTTCCAGAACTCTTCACGGATTTCCGGAATACGCTTGAGGGCATGGTTGAGGCTGGCATCGCTTCTGGCCATACCGACATCTTCCCACATGACATTGCCAAGGGCGCGGTGCAGTTCACCAACGGTCTTTTTACCCTTGATCGCCAGCAATTTGGAAATTTCCTGCTGAACGCTCTCCTGCGACTCCTTAAAGGCGTCATGATCGGTCTTGACCTGACCGGGAGTAATGGAGGCCAGATAAGGTGCGATGGTGTAAGGAATGACAAAGTACCCATCAGCAAGGCCCTGCATCAGTGCTGACGCGCCGAGACGGTTGGCCCCGTGCACTGAGAAGTTGGCTTCGCCAAGAACAAAGAGGCCGGGAATATTACTCATACAGTGGTAATCAACCCACAAACCGCCCATGGAATAGTGCGGGGCAGGATAAATGCGCATGGGACGCTCATAACCATCTTCGGCGGTAATTTTATAGTACATGTCGAACAGGTTGCCGTAACGCTCGGCAATGGTCGATTGACCCAGGCGATCGATAGACGCCTTAAAATCAAGAAAAACTCCGCGTTTGCTCTCACCAACGCCGCGGCCATCATCACAAGCTTCCTTGGCAGCACGGGATGCGATATCGCGTGGGGCCAGGTTACCGTAGGAAGGATATTTGCGCTCGAGAAAGTAATCACGATCCGCTTCAGGAATTTCAGACGGATGTTTTTCGGTATCTTTGGCCTCTTTAGGAACCCAGACCCGGCCATCATTACGCAGAGATTCGGACATCAGGGTGAGCTTCGACTGCTTGTCACCATGCTGCGGAATACAGGTCGGGTGGATCTGGGTGTAGCAGGGGTTTGCCATGTAGGCGCCCTTTTTGGTCGCTCTCCATTTGGCAGTAACGCTACAACCCATGGCATTGGTCGACAGGTAGAACACGTTAACAAAGCCACCGGTTGCCAGCACAACAGCGTCACCCCAGTAGGATTCAATTTCACCGGTAATCAGATTACGACAGGTGATGCCTTTAGCGGCGCCGTCAACAACAACCAGGTCAAGCATCTCACGGCGGGCAAACATTTTAACCGAGCCGTTTTTGATCTGCCGTGACAGGGCCGAGTAAGCACCTAACAACAACTGCTGACCGGTCTGACCGCGGGCGTAAAAGGTCCGGGAGACCTGAGCGCCACCGAAAGAGCGGTTATCAAGGTAGCCGGCATAATCGCGGGCAAAGGGAACGCCCTGAGCGACACACTGATCGATAATATTGTTGGAAACCTGAGCCAGACGCCAAACATCAGCTTCACGGGCTCGGAAGTCGCCGCCCTTAACGGTATCGTAGAACAGGCGATAAACACTGTCGCCGTCGTTCGGATAGTTTTTAGCAGCGTTGATTCCACCCTGAGCGGCAATACTGTGAGCACGGCGCGGGCTATCCTGATAACAAAAGGCTTCAACGTTGTAGCCAAGTTCACCTAAAGAAGCTGCTGCAGCGCCACCGGCAAGGCCGGTACCAACAACGAGAATCTTGAACTTGCGCTTGTTTGCGGGATTGACCAGTTTCATATCGAAGCGGTGTTTGTCCCAGGTTGTTTCAATCGGACCTGTAGGTGCTTTTCCGTCTAATATCACAATAAGCCCCCTTATTTCACAATGCGAGCGAGAATTAACAAAGGAATGGCGATATACGCCAGACCATACACGATAGCCAGTACTTTACCGATGGAGATCACCTTGTCCTGGCTTGGTCCAGTGCTCCAGCCGAAGGTCTGAACCCAGCTTGAAATACCATGGGCCAGATGCAACAGCAGAGCAATCATCGCCACAATATAAATCAGCGAAATGAAGACCTTCTGGAAGCTGAGAACCATCATACTATAAACGTCGAGACGGGAAGCAGCATCAAGGGGGAGATTAGCCGCCGAAATGGACGGATTAGTCACCTGAAGAGTAAAGTGAAGCAAGTGGTAGAGCAAAAATGCCAGGATAATCAGACCGGTGAAAATCATGGTCTTGGCAGAAAAACTCGTGACCAGGGTTTTTTGAATAGCATAAGGATCGGGTGTGGCAGCCTTATTCTCCATGTACAGTTGGATACCGAAGGTAATGTGGATGGCAAACAGAGCCACCATACCCAAACGGAACAACCAGACCAGAGGACCGAGATCGTGCAGCGCCTTGGCATAGGCATTAATGCCGTCGGGGCCTGCAAAAACCGACAGATTGCCGATCAGATGAACTGTAATAAACGCGATCAATAACAGACCGGTCACAGCCATCAGAATCTTTCTTCCCACAGTGTTCGTTAACAGATTCATAGTTCATTTCCCTCGAGAGTGTGAATGATTGCCAATGAAGGGTTCTTTCCCGAATTCAATCAGCGTGGTTCAGCTCCTGCGCCTACCGGTCAGGCCCGGCCCTTCTCTCCTCCTGAAAACAAGCCTTGTGCCACTGCCCCGGCGGTGCGCGCCAGGAATCAATCCTCCTGTCCATGTGACATCCTTTCGGTGCCGTTCAATACATTGCAAAGCCCTTGAATGCATTACGGGCGATAGATGCAAACAGTATACTGTATACTAAACATTGTTATAAATTTAAACAAAAAAAACCGTGGTTTGGCAATTTCTAATGGCAATCATTTTCGGGACAACCGACAAACCATGTTGGTAACAAAAACATCCGGGGTGCAAAAGTCGATGTTCAGGTCCTTTGCTGGAGTGCAAGGATTTTGTTGAGCCCCTGAGTCAGGATCTCACATTTCTGCTGCGCCGCGGCCAACTTCGCCCGATCTTTTTCGAGCACTGCTGCCGGAGCGTTTTGAACAAATTTTTCATTGCCGAGTTTGCGGGTAAAAAAATCAATATCCTTGCGGATCTTCTCGATCTCTTTTTTCAAGCGCGTGGCTTCCTCTTCCAGGTCAATCAAGCCGGTTAATGGAATCAGGACCTCGACGCTACCGGCCACCTGGGTCGCCACATCCTCGGGTCGCTCGATCGCCACGCCGACTACCAGTTCCTCAACCCGTGCCAGACTGTTGATCGCGGCCTCACCGACGCGGATCTGTTGCACCGTGGAAGAATCTTTACAATCAAGCAATACCTTGATCTTTTGTCCCGGCGGCAGATCCAATTCACCGCGCACATGCCGGATGGCTGAAACGATTGTCATGATCATTTCCATCTGGGTCACCGCCTGGGCATCAATTGCAATACCACTACCCTTGGGGAATGCTGCCATCATGATCGATTTATTGGGACGTTGCCCTGGCAGAGCCTGCCAGATCTCTTCGGTAACAAAGGGCAGAATCGGATGTGCCAGGCGCAACAGACCTTCGAGAACCGTAAAGAGCACCATCTGGGTCTGATGACGCGCCACCGGGTCATTACCATTGAGGGGCTGTTTGCTGAGCTCGACGTACCAGTCACAGAATTCGTGCCAGGTAAAGGTATAGAGAATAGAAGCGGCTTCGTTAAATCTGTAATCCGTCAGAGCTTGATTCAGCTGCACGGCAGTTTGATCAAAGCGATGAAGAATCCACTGCTCTGCCGGAGCGAGCTGAACCCCGGAAAATTCTATCGTTGCCGGATCAAAATCCTCCAGATTGAGCAGTGCAAAGCGGCTGGCATTCCATAACTTATTAACAAAATGCCGATAACCACTGATGCGATCGGTAGACAGACGGATATCTCGCCCCATGGCAGCAAAAGCGCAGAGGGTAAAGCGAAACGCATCAGCACCATATTCATCAATCACGATCAAGGGATCGATCACATTGCCCTTACTCTTGCTCATCTTCTGTCCCTGGGCATCACGGACCAGGGCGTGAATATAGACCTGTTTGAAGGGAACTTCCTCCATGAAGCGCAGCCCCATCATCATCATCCGAGCTACCCAGAAAAACAGAATATCAAAACCCGTAACCAGACAGCTGGTGGGATAAAATTTCTTTAGGGCCAGGGTATTATCCGGCCAGCCCATGGTGGAAAAGGGCCACAACGCTGATGAAAACCAGGTATCGAGAACATCGGTTTCCTGGGTGATGGCGGCGCTACCGCAATGTTGACAGGCGCTGATATCCTCAAGGGCGACACTGATCTGATCACACTGAGAGCAGAACCAGGCAGGGATACGGTGCCCCCACCAGATCTGGCGACTGATACACCAGTCCTGGATATTGTACATCCACTCAAAATAGGTTTTTTCCCACTGGCGGGGAATAATCGCTGTTTGTCCATTTTCAACCGCGGCAATCGCCTGTTCGGCCAGCGGTTTGACGGCGACATACCACTGCTTGCTCATGTAGGGCTCGATCACGGCACGGCAGCGATAGCACTCCCCTACTGCGTGGGTGTGTTCTTCAACCTTTTCAAGCAAGGCCAGAGCGTCAAGATCCGCAACAACCCGCTTACGTGCTTCAGATGCCGGTAGCCCCTGATAAACGCCACCATGTTCATTGATGCATCCCGACTCATCGAGGACATTGATAAATTCCAGGTCGTGGCGCTTACCAACGGCAAAATCGTTAAAATCGTGGGCCGGGGTCATTTTAACCGCACCACTGCCAAACTCTTTATCGACATACTCATCAGCTATAATGGGGATTTCACGATTCACCAGCGGCAGCATCACCATCTTGCCGATCAGGTCACGATAACGCTCATCATCGGCAGCTACAGCCACGGCCGAGTCACCAAGCATGGTTTCCGGACGCGTGGTAGCGACGACCAGATGGCGATCGCTACCGATGACCGGATAGCGTAAGTGCCAAAGGTGCCCCTTTTTGTCATCATGCTCCACTTCCAGATCAGATAGGGCAGTATGACAACGTGGGCACCAGTTGATCAGGCGGTTATCCCGGTAAATCAGGTCATCCTGGTAAAGACGCACAAAAACTTCGCGTACCGCCCTGGACAACCCTTCGTCCATCGTGAAGCGTTCGCGCTGCCAGTCACAGGAGGCGCCAAGGCGCTTGAGTTGGTTGATAATCTGGCCACCGGAGGTCTGTCGCCATTGCCATACCCGCTCGATAAATGCTTCACGGCCCAACTCATGACGATCCACCCCTTCAGCATGTAATTGCTTTTCCACCACATTCTGAGTCGCTATACCGGCATGGTCGGTGCCCGGCATCCACAGCACCTCATAGCCACACATGCGTTTCCAGCGGCACAGAATATCCTGCAGGCTGTTATTCAGGGCGTGTCCCATATGCAGGACACCAGTGACATTTGGGGGCGGAATAACGATGGAGTACGCCGGCCGCTGCGACTCATCGTGGGCGCGAAAATCACCGCGTTGTTCCCAGATATCGAACCACTTTTGTTCTATCTGTGCCGGATCGTAAGCCTTGGGCAATGACATGCTCATTGTATGTACGTCCTTTTTCTTAAAATAAAGTTGATATAATTGTAACTATTCATCTTTGTCCTTGGCACCGGGTTGGGGGTCCTGTGACAAGGGTGTCTGTCGCCATGGATGGCGACAGCAAGCGGCCATGGACGGCGAAAAGTGTCCCTTGGCATAGGATCCCCGACCCGGTGCTACATAGATACATATGATTTTTATTGAGGAGGGGGACTTCCGACGGGACAATAAAGCGGGGAGCCAAAAGATGTCAAGATCTCCTTTGCCTCCCCGCCGGGTTTTACTGATTTTTCCGGTTGTTTAAATAAACATCCGTTGTTCAGGATTCTCCACGCTTGATTTTTTCGATTTCGGCACTGATCATCGTTTCAGCCAGGTCGGGAACAACCTCCCAGACGGTCTGCTCCAGCATTTCGCGCGCCAGACGCTCAATCAGCGGGCCGGCAACTTTTTCGACGATCCGGGCAATCTCTTCTTCGGGCAGCTGTTGGAGTTGCTCTTCAACCATATCGGCAGATGACAGCTTATCAGCACTAACAACCGAGGGCTTAACTGCAGGCGCCCCGAAATGGTCAACCGCCGCAGCCATTTCCTCAGATTCAGCCATTTCCTCAGATTCAGCCATTTCCTCAGATTCAGCCATTTCCTCAGATTC
>CAZMFD010000060.1:0-16953 GCA_964565445.1 uncultured Geobacteraceae bacterium | reverse complement strand
TAGAGCAAGAATCTGCAGCATAACCATTAATTACACGTGACCAGCTACGCTGGCGCGTGAATACAATCGTTATACCCATTGCTTCCTCCATTGGCACCCTTCATGTGACGCAATGTCATTCAGCACATGAGCAAATCCTTCGCTGACAAGCGGTCTCAAGAACCTCGAACGGATAAATACCCGTCGACATTTGCCGGCACGCAAGCAGCTTATCTCTCCTACCGCTTTTCCACCTTGTTCATCAACGCCAGCAGCAACCCCAGGGTAATAAAGGCTCCGGGCGGCAGGATCATGAGGATGACTGGTTGGTAGCCGGCGCCAAAAATCGTGAAACCAAGAAACTCACCGGCGCCGAACAGCTCACGGATACCGCCGAGGATAAACAGGACCAGAGTAAATCCCGCCCCCATGCCGAGGCCATCGGCCACCGCATGGCTGACCGGATGTTTAGAGGCAAAGGCTTCAGCGCGTCCTAGAATAAGGCAGTTGCAGACAATCAGGGGGATGAAGATTCCTAGCGCCTGAAACAGGTCGTAGGCATAGGCCTCCATCGCCAGTTGAACGACGGTGACAAAGGAGGCGATGATCAAGATAAAACAGGGGATTCTGACCTTGGCAGGGATCAGATGGCGGAAGAGGGCAACCACGGCATTGGAACAAACCAGCACAAACAGGGTGGCCAGCCCCATGCCGAGGCCGTTTTCAGCGCTGGTGGTGACTGCCAGCACCGGACACAACCCCAGCAGCAGTTTGAAAACCGCATTTTCCTTCCAGATGCCGCGCTTGAAATCAGTTGCCAGGCTCATTGGTCTCCTCCTGTGCGATGATTTTATCCTCATGTTCGCGGTAAAGCTCAAGGCCGGTTCGCACCGCTCCGACCACCGCGCGGGCGGAAATGGTGGCACCGGTCAGTTGGTCGAAGTCACCCCCGTCTTTTTTGACCCGCCAATCATTGCTGTCCAGGGTTTTATCAACAAACAGCGCTTTGTACCAGGGTTCGCTGATTTTATCCCCCAGTCCCGGCGTTTCGGCATGGGTAAGAATTTCAATTGCATGGACACTGTGATCAGGGCGCACGCCAACCATCACCGCAATGTTGCCGCTATAACCGTCAGGTGCCACAACTCGAAAGGCGGTTCCAACCAGTTGCTGGTTTTTTCGTCCTCGGTAAAAAATCGTATCGACCTGCCTGCCCTGGCGGTCATTGCCGGTGGTGATGGTCACGGTATCGGTGTCAGGGCTGTTATCAAATTCCGGCAATACCGCACTTAAAGCGCGCAGCATCTGCAGGCGGCGCTGTTCGGCAATCGGTTCGCGGGTGACGCTTTCTACCGCTGCCAGGATGCCACCGGCGATGGCGGCAATCAGGGTCAAGGCAATGAGCAGGCGCGGAAATTCCTTCATTGCACCCCTCCGACCTCATGATTGTGACCACCATAGATTTCCGCCCTGGTATAGCGATCGATCAGTGGGGTGGTCGCGTTCATCAGCAGAATGGCGAAAGAAACCCCCTCCGGGTAGCCACCGAACAGGCGGATCAGTACGGTTAACAGACCGCAACCGCAACCGAAAATCAGCATTCCCTTAGCCGTGATGGGAGAGGTGACCATATCGGTGGCCATGAAAAAGACGCCCAGCATCAGACCCCCGGTCAGCAGGTGGAACAGGGGGCTGGGGTAACGGGTCGGGTCAATCAGCCAGAAGATGCCGGCCATGACGACAACGCTGCCGATAAAGCTGACCGGTATGTGCCAGGTAATGACCCTTTTAAAAATGAGAAAGAGACCACCAAGTAGCAGCACCAATGCCGAAACTTCCCCCAGACTCCCGGCCATCAGTCCGTAAAAATAGCGGTCAAAGCCACTGGTAGCCATCTCCGGCAATTGGCCGGTGAGCATCACCGCCGACTTCATTTCGCCCAGCGGGGTAGCGCTGCTGACCGCATCGATTCCCATACTTAAGGGGGCCGGCGCTGTCCAGCTGGTCATCTGAATGGGAAAAGAGATCAGTAGTACAACCCGCGCTACCAGGGCTGGATTAAAGGGGTTGTAGCCGAGCCCCCCAAAGATCATTTTACCAATGATGATAGCAATGGCAGCACCCAACAGGGCCATCCACCAGGGGCTGGATGGTGGCAGGTTAAGGGCCAGAAGGATGCCGGTCAGGGCCGCTGATCCATCACCGATGGAAATGGGCTGCTTCATCAGTTTGCAGCACAGTGCCTCACAGGCAACGCAGCCGAGGGTACAGATCAGTATCACCTTGAGTGCGGGTAGACCAAAAAAAACCACGGCAACGGCAACCGCCGGTAGCAGTGCATAGATCACCAACCGCATAATTTTGTCGGTGGTTACACCACTGTGGATGTGGGGTGATGAGGAAATGTAGAGAGCTTTGTCCACGTCAATGTTTCCTTTTATGTTCCATGATCGCTCCCTTGATTTCGCGGATCGATTGGACCAGGGGCAGGGTGGCCGGACACTGGTAGGTACAGCAGCCGCATTCGATGCAATCAAGGGCATTATAGGTGTCGGCTTTCTCAACCAGGCCGAGCCGTGCGCAGAGGGCAATGACCGTTGGCTGTAGATGGATCGGACACACTTTAACGCACTGACCACAACGTATGCAGGGGCCAGGCTTTTTAATTGATATTTCCTGGTGACGCAGAACCAGGAGCCCGGAGGTGCCGCGAATAACCGGAACTTCCAGGGACATCTGGGTATTACCCATCATTGGTCCACCGAGGATGATTTTCCCCGGGTCATCGCTGAGGCCGCCGCATTGTTCAATCAGGTGCGCCAGCGGGGTGCCGATGGCGACCTTGAGGTTCTGCGGTGTCCGGACGCCCGAGCCGGTTACGGTGGTGATCCGTTCCACCAAGGGACGACCCTGACGCACGGCCACGCTGATCGCAGCTGCGGTGCCGACATTCTGGACGACAGCGCCACAATCCATCGGCAACTTGCCACTGGGAACCTGGCGACCGGTGATCGCTTCGATCAGCTGCTTTTCGGCTCCTTGAGGATATTTTACCGGCAGCGGTTGAACCTTGATCGGTGTATCGACGCAGAGCTTGCGCATGGTATCGATGGCATCCAGCTTATTGTCTTCGATGGCGAGAATCACCCGGTCGACCGCAAGAATCTTGCTCAGAATAAGAATCCCATCGACAATGGTGGCGCCTTGTTCCAACATCAGGCGATGGTCGCCGGTCAGGTAGGGCTCGCATTCCACCCCGTTGATAATCAGGGCGTTAATCGGGCGATCAGCAGGCGGTGATAGTTTGATATGGGTCGGAAAGGTGGCCCCGCCGAGGCCGACAATGCCTGCTTGTTGAAGCAACCGACGGAGTTCATCAGGGCTCTGCCTGTCCGGGTCGTTTTCCTGTAACTCTTCATGCCAGCGCTCATCTCCATCCGGGCGGATAACGACGGCCGGCAAAGGGCGGCCAACCGGATGAGGGCGGGATTCAATGGCGATCACTTCGCCTGAAGTTGGGGCGTGGATCGCTACCGACACTGGACCGACAGCGGTACCGATTTGTTCACCTTTGGCAACCTGTTGGCCAACCGTGACAGAGCACTCTGCCGGCGCGCCGATATGTTGCAGCATGGGGACAATCAGCTCACCCGGCAACGGGCAGGCAACAATCGCCTTGGCAGCTGTGGTGGCTTTGTTGTCGGGGGGGTGGATCCCGCCGGGGAATGTGGGTAGCTTCATGGTGATGAACAACCTTCAGTATAAAAGACCCCCTAATCCTCCCTATCAAATCGGGGGAGGGGAGCGTCAGCTCACAGGGGGGTGTGCAATATCGCGGATACACTTCATTGGGCATTTGGCAATGGCCAGGGCAGCATCGTCTGCTTGAGTATAGTTGACCCGGGCCAGAAATTTTTCGACGGTATAGGCCTCCGGTGCGATCTTTTTGCAGATGTTGCAGCCGATGCAACCGATCTGGCAGTATTTTCGCACCTCACCGCCTTTGTCGTGGCTGTTGCACAACACGTGGGTGGTAATCGCTTTGGGTGCCATGATCATGACCTGGCGTGGACAGGCCTTGAGGCACTGTTCGCAACCGGTGCATTTGTCGCGATCAATAACGGCGAGATGATCCGCGGTAATTGTGATCGCCCCAAAAAGGCACGCGCGTACGCAGGAGCCAAGCCCGAGACAGCCACCAGGACAGACTTTGGGGCCACCGGCCAGCTTTTGCGCGGCATTACAATCTTCCAGCCCCAGATAGTGATACTTTTGCCGCGCCAGATCATCCCCACCCTGACAAATCACCACAGCGACAGCCGGCTCTTTAACCGTGACCTTGATCCCTAAAATAGCCGCCAGCGCTTCTGTTGTCTGTTGTCCTCCCGGCGGGCACAGATTTGGTGCCAATCGCCCCTCGGCTACGGCCCGGGCATAACCGGAACAGCCAGGTTCGCCACAGGCCCCGCAGTTGACTCCCGGTAATGCGGCCAGAATGGCCGCTTCCTTGGGATCGACTTCTACGGCAAACTTTTTGGCTGCGATCCCCAGAGCGGTGGCGGCGACCAGGCCGATGCCACCCAGGCAGGCTACGGCTGCAAGCATCAGCTTATCCCTTTTTTCATCATACTTTCACCAGTCCGGCAAATCCCATAAACGCCAGCGACAACAGTCCGGCGGTGATCAGGGCGATGGCAGTGCCGCGAAAGGCATCAGGAACCGGACACAAGTCGATGCGTTCACGCAGACCGGCAAACAGCACCATGGCCAGGGTAAAACCGATGCCGGCGCCGATGGCAAAGACCAACGACTCAATAAACGAGTAGGAATTCTGAATGTTAAGTACCGCAACCCCGAGAACGGCACAATTGGTAGTGATCAGGGGTAGAAATATGCCTAACGATTGATAAAGTACCGGGCTGGTTTTCTGGACAATCATTTCCACCAACTGTACCAGTGCAGCGATGACCAGAATAAAGGCAATGGTTTGCAGGTAGTCGAGGTTAAAGGGGGCAAGAATGAAGTATTGAATGAACCAGGTGACGACGGAAGCAACCGCCATAACAAAAATAACCGCCATCCCCATACCGATGGAGGTCTCAACTTTTTTGGAAACGCCAAGAAACGGACAGATGCCGAGAAATCGCGCCAGAACAAAATTATTGACGAAAACGGCACTGACTAGAATCAGGATGAGCGAAACCATAACAGGCACTCCCGTAGAATGAACAACGCCAGACGGCACTCCATCATGGGGGGACGCTTCTTTTTTGTCAAAGAAATTTAACCAAACACTGTTCGGAAGACACACTGGATTCAGGTTGGCGGATCGGCCGGTTTTCTGAAATAACGGCGCTCAGGTCGGCCAACGGTTCCATAGACCAGTTCGGTGGTCAGGTCGTTGTGAGCTACCAGATACTCGAGATAACGCCTTGCCGTGGTGCGCCCGGCGCCGATCACTGCGGCAACCTCCTCAGCACTGAGTCCCTGCGGGTGAGGTTGAATAAAAACCGCCTGGATTTTTTTCAGGGTCAGGGCGTCAATCCCTTTCGGGTGGATTGGTTCGCCGGCGGTGGTGGTCTTGTAGGGATGCAGCAGGCGATCGACAGTGCGTTGATCCAGGGTTGCTTCGGCGGTCATACGCAGACGGTATTCACGGAATCGCTCGAGGGCTTCTTTGAAGCGCTGAAACATGACCGGTTTGAGGATATAGTCGAAAACACCACCATGGATAGCCTCTTGAAGGGGTTCCAGTTCTTTGGCCGCAGTGATCAGTATGACATCGGTTGCCTGATGGCGGGCACGCAGATTCCAGAGAATTTCAGTGCCTTTGCCTTCAGGAAAATAGAGGTCGAGCAGAATCAGATCCGGTTTCAGCAGGGCACTCATTTTTTCTGCATCTTCGAGATTCCCGGCAATACCGCAGACACAGAAGCCGTCAATTTTATCAGTGAAATGGCGGTGGATTTCGGCGATCTGGGGATCATCATCAACAATAAGAATTTGTAGCGTCATCAATGAGTATCCTTTTGTTTTGGGATAAAAACACTGAACATCGCGCCACCCAGATCACTATCGGAAATGGTAATCTGACCAGCCAGATCGGTCAGGGCAATATTTGCTAGATACAAACCTTGACCCCTGTCATTGCTCTTTGTCGTGTATCCTCGCACAAAAATATCATCTGTCAATTCAGCCGCGACACCGGCGCCTGAGTCCTCAATTTCAAAAACCAGATCATTACCGATATCGGTCATCATTAATCTCACCCGGGGTGGACGGGTGTGATTGAGGGCCGCATCGAAGGCATTGTCGATCAGGTTGCCGAGGATGGTGATAGTTTTTTCCCGATTGAGGGAGGCGGGCACGTCGATGAGCTGACTTTCCGGGTCGATGATGAAATCAATACGCAACTCTTTGGCGTGGTTGTATTTGCCGATCAGAAAGGCGGCCAAAATCGGATGTGGAACCGCTCGCGCCAGAAAGGCGATCAGTCCCTGGTAGCCGGCAGTCTCTTTGCTGATCAGCTCAAGGGCCTGCCAGGCATGATCGGTCTGAATGAGTCCGGCGATGGTATGGAGTTTGTTGGAGTATTCATGGGTTTGAGCCCGCAACATCTGGGAGTATTCCTTAACCTGAGAGAGTTGTCTGGCGAGGGTATCAATTTCATCTTTACTTCTGAAACTGGCCACTGCCCCGCAGATTTCTCCATGTTCTACCATGGGCACCGTGTTGATAATCAGGGCTTTATCATCAACAACCAACTCCTGATCAATCCGTTGTTCGCCGCCGCCGAGTAGCAGACTCAACTTGGCGCCCGGCAGCACCTCACGAATATGCCGACCAAGAACGTCACTTCTGGCATTTTTACCAAGGATTTCGAGAGCCTGCTGGTTGACGACGGTGACTTTGGCGTTGCGATCAATGGCAACAATCCCCTCGCGGATCGATTGGATAATGGTATTGCGCTCGGTGAACAGATGCGCAATCTGTTCCGGTTCGAGGTTAAAGATTGCCTTTTTGAAGCGCCGGGCAATGGTGATGGCACCCAGAATTCCCAGGATCATCAACAGGCTGACCATGCCGACGGCACGCAGACGGTGAACCAGGACGATGTTTTCGACATCATCAAGCAGATAGCCAACCGACACGATGCCGATGATATCGCCGGACTGGTTAATAATCGGTGCCTTACCGCGGATGGAAGGTCCCAAGGTGCCAACTGCACGGGAGACATAAAACTCTCCGTGCTCAAGGGCGCGGTCATTGTCACCGCCGACCATCTCCTTGCCGAGACGATCAGGAAGTGGGTGAGAGTAGCGGATGCTGTCCCGGTCGCCAATCACAATAAACTCGGCTCCTGTTTCCTGGCGCAGATTTTCTGCCAGTGACTGCAAAGCGCCGTCCGGATCAGATGCGCCTACCAGTTCTTTTACCTGAGGCAGCCTGGCAACCATTCTGGCGGCCTGGAGTGCCCGTTTGCCGATCTCATCTTCCAGGACGTTGCCGATAATAATGGTATGAAGGCCGCCGACAATCAGGGTCAGCGGCAGGACCAGCAGGCACACCAGTAAAATCATTCGACTTTGCAGGCTGGAAAAAAAATGAGACAGGTGCGGCAGCATGATTGTGTCCTCGCTCCTGAACTTTTAGTTGGGAAAGGATGTTGCTCTGATATGAATGGGCTAATCAGCCGAAATGATGAATGCCATACTAACCGCTCAGGTTGACATTGTTGCATGAACAAAATGCACAGAATAGTCCTTATGCAACAAAAAACCATTATGGCGGAATTCTTTACAAGCTGATTTCGAGGGTTACAATGATCAAAAGAAAATCAAACAGTGTTTTTTGGTGGACTGCGGCAATGTTCGCATTCCTTGTTCCCCTGCGTGTAAAGGAGATTGGTGATGAAGTATTTCAAAGTTCTGGCTCTGGTCTGTGCGTTTTTGTTTATTCAACAGTCGGCTATGGCGTTTGAGCCACGGAATGTTCTGTGTATTGCTCCTTCCGATCCGGGCGGCGGTTGGGATTTTACCTGCCGTAATATGGCCCCGATTCTTTCTGATCTGGATCTGGTGAAGGGTCGCATCCGTACCCAGAACATGCCGGGTGCCGGTGGTGGGGTCGCTTACGCTCACGTGGTTGGTCAGCAAAAGGGTAATGCCAACCTGCTGGTAGCCGCATCGACGGCGACGACAACCCGCCTGGCTCAGAAGATGTTCATGGGTTTTGATGCTGAAGATGTCCGCTGGCTAGCGGCCCTGGGTGCCGATTATGGCATCGTGGCCGTATCCCCAAAAAGTCGTTTTCAGACCCTGGATGATCTGGTGGCAGCGCTTAAGGAAAATCCCACCGGGATGAGTTTTGTTGGAGGTTCGGCCGTCGGCGGGTGGGATCATCTGAAAATGCTGATGCTGGCCGACGCTGCCGGTGTTGAGGATCTCAAATCATTGCGTTACACCAGTTTCAGCAGTGGCGGTCCGGCGATTATCGAGATCATGGGTGGCCGTGCAGACGTCTTCACCGGTGACGTCAGTGAGAGTCTGACCCAATTGGAAGCCGGTAGCCTTAAGGTGCTCGCAGTCTTAGGTGATGAACGGCTGGGCGGAGTATTGGCCGACGTGCCTACTGCGAAAGAACTTGGCTATGATGTTATCGGTGCCAACTGGCGTGGGTTTTACATCCCTGCAGGCGTGACCGATGAGCAGTATGCCTACTGGAGTGATGCCATGAAGAAGTTGGTGGCATCCGAGAAGTTTAAAACCCTGCGCGAGCAGAACGGACTCGCCGCTTTTGAGCGGACCGGAGCGGAGATGGACGAGTTTGTTCTAAACCAGGTCAAGTCGATAGAAAAACTGTTCGCCCGTATGGGGCAATAACCTTAGATTGTTGACCTGTCGGGTCCGGGCCTCTTTGGCCGGACCCGATAACTGCTTGATACGAGAAGAGAGCGGAATCATGAGCGATCGTATTGTTGCTGTCATGCTGCTGGTACTGGCGCTGCTGTTCGGCCTTCAGGCCTGGGCTTATGTGCCGATTGGATTTACCGACCATTTGGGCGCACGGGTTTTCCCCCTGGCCGTTGCCCTGTTTATGCTGCCCTTGACCCTGACTCTGTTTTTCGGGCGGCATATGGCCGGAGTCTGGCCAAGTGCACGAGCCTGGCGGGTGGTTATTCTGGCTCTTTCGGTGCTGGTTGTTTACGCATTGGTAATCGAATATGTCGGATTTATCGTCGCGACAATGGGCGTTTTTATGGTCTACGGGAAGCTCTATGGCGCCCGCTGGTGGAAAACTATTGTTACCGGGATTATCGCCGCGTTTGTTCTTTACGCACTTTTTGTTCTGGCCCTGGATATGTACCTGCCCCTCGGGTCGTTTTTTGAGGAGTTGTTCTGATGGATTCTTTTCATTCATTAATGCAGGGATTTTCCGGCGCACTGATTCCTCTCAATCTGCTAGTGGTATTCCTCGGGGTCACGGCGGGGACCATTATCGGTATGCTCCCCGGCATCGGCCCGATCAACGGGATCGCTATTCTGATTCCGATTACCTTCGCCATGGGAATCGATCCTACATCAATGCTCATCCTGTTTGCCGGAATTTATTATGGTGCCCAGTATGGTAATTCCATCAGCACCATTCTGCTCAATGTGCCGGGGACGCCGTCGTCGGTTGCCACGGCTCTTGATGGACACCCCATGGCCAAGAACGGGCGTGCCGGCCCGGCTCTGGCTATCTCCGCTATCGCTTCTTTTATCGGTGGAAGCGTAGCCGTTATTGGTTTAATGTTTTTGGCTCCGGTGCTGTCCAAATGGGCGATCCGCTTTGGTCCAGCGGAATATTTTGTGCTGATCCTGTTCACTTTTACCATGTTGTCTGCCCTTTCCGGAAAGCAGTTTATCAAAGGCCTGCTGGCCACCGGTATCGGGCTGATGCTTGCGACCATCGGCATTGACGCAGGAACCGGGATTCCCCGTTATACCTTTGGCCACCTGGCCTTTTATGACGGACTGGATTTTGCTGTGGTCACCATTGGGCTGTTTGCTATTTCCGAGGTGTTTCTGCTGATTGAACAGACCCGGGGTGTCGGTGAGTTGAATACCAAGCTGGGACGGGTGATGGTCACGGCAAAGGAGTTTGTTTCCTGTTGGTGGGGAATGATCCGTTCCGCGGTTGTCGGGTTTTTGATTGGGGTACTGCCCGGGGCCGGAGCTACCATCGCCAGTTTTATGGCCTATGCCACCGAACAACGCTTGACGGATAAAGAAGGAACCTTCGGGACGGGAGATATCCGTGCGGTGGCGGCACCGGAATCGGCCAACAATGCTGCGGTATCGGGGGCTCTTATACCGATGCTGACCCTTGGGGTGCCCGGTAGCGGCACCACGGCGGTTATTCTTGGTGCATTGCTGGCCCTCAACCTCAATCCCGGCCCACTGTTTATTGTCCAGCATGGCGACATGTTCTGGACCCTGATCGCGTCCATGTATATCGGTAACGTCATGTTGCTGGTGCTCAACCTGCCGCTGGTGGGTCTGTTTGTCAAGGTGCTGCTGATCCCCCGTTATATCCTGGTGCCGGGAGTGGCGATGATCAGTTATGGCGCTATCTACGCGGCCAGTAGTTCGATGACTGACCTGATGCTGATGACCGGCTTCGGTCTGCTCGGCTATCTGATGCGTAAGACCGATTTTCCTCTGGCGCCGGTTATCCTCGCCCTGGTGCTGGGTCCGATGATGGAAACCAGTCTGCGCCGTGCTCTGTCCTTGTCCAACGGTGACTGGGGGATTCTCTTTGCCTCGCCGCTGGTTATCGGGTTGTGGGTTCTGGTCGCGCTGTCGGCATTGGTGCCCCTGATCCGTAGCTTGCGACGGGCGCGAAAATATAACGATAGTGAGCAGCATTAGCTCGGTAGTGTCAGTAGAGAATTAAAACAAGTTGAGGGCTGTTCGAAAATTTATTGAACAGCCCTCAACTTGTTGGAGCTCGGTAGCTTGCTGCTGCAGTGCGTCGCTATCCTGCCGCTATCCTCTTGGTCAACAGCGGCACCAGTTGTTTGAGATCGGCAACCGTCAGGACGTCGGCGACTTCACTGATGAGTGCGTCTTTATCACTGTTGATGGCGATAACAAATTCCGATTTTTTTATGCCGGACAGGTGTCCAATCGCGCCGATCTGCCGGCTCGGCTCAATCCATCCGGCATCAATCACCGGGCGACAGGCAGGTCTGCGTTGACAGGCTCAAAGGGTGGTGTTATTGGTTAATTGAGCCGGCGCTGACACATATTTCCTTACCTGAAAGCCGTCACCATGAGCAAAAAAACAGATAAACCAATACAGATCGGCGAGTTGGCCAAGCAACTTGGAATCACCACCCGAACCATCCGTTACTATGAGGAAATCGGTTTAATGGGGTCAACACAGCGCCCCGATGGGGGGATGCGCAGCTATCTGCGTGATGATGTGTTGCGCTTAAAATTTATCCTGAAAATGAAGGAACTCGGGTTGACCCTGAAAGAGATGCAGGATCTGGCCCAAAACTTTGACATCAACCAGCGTGACTTTAATACTATCACCCCTCAGTTACTCGATATTCTCGATTTTCATATCAAAAAAGTAGATAAAAAAATTGCAAGCCTGGCATCACTTAAGTCCGATATAGTAGACTATAGAGCACGTATACTTGATATTCTTGATGGCAGGGCAGAGGTTGTACGATGAGTCACGAAAACTTCGCCTACACAACCTCTATCGACATTCGTTTTGCTGATCTTGATGCTTATGGCCACGTCAATAATGCTATATTTTTTACCTATCTTGAGCATGCCCGGGTTAAGATGTTTCAGGAATATTTCGGGGCGTTTCTCGACAGTTCTCTGCTGTTTCTGGTGGTTCGCGCCGAATGTGATTACCGTCTGCCCATCACCTTGAAAGATAATCTGCTAATCACTCTTAAAGTTGAACAACTCCGGCGTTCAAGCTTTACCTTCAGTTACCTGCTTCATGATGGCGGTGGGCGCGAATTTGCTACTGCCAAAACCGTCAT
Organism: uncultured Geobacteraceae bacterium; assembly: GCA_964565445.1. Taxonomy (GTDB): domain Bacteria; phylum Desulfobacterota; class Desulfuromonadia; order Desulfuromonadales; family Geopsychrobacteraceae; genus Pelovirga. Next base: position 4,922 of record CAZMFD010000060.1, on the reverse strand, counting down.
GGTCGGCTATGATCCACAGGCGAAAAAACCCACCGCACTGCCCGCTGAAATCCGCCAAACCTTTGCCCGCTATAACTAAACCTGGGAGAGCCTTCCAGGGTGAGGAGAATCCTGTGACAGAAACTCAGACAAAAACTCAGACTAGAACCTATGAGATTGCCGGGACCCAGCCGATTTCCCGTGAATGTCTGGTGTGTGGAACAGAAAATGCCATGGGAATCAAGGCGCGGTTTTTTGAAACCACAACAAGGGAGTTGATCGCTCTTTTTACTTTGCATGATCAGCACCAGAGTTACCCCGGTATCGCCCACGGCGGTATCTCAGCCACGGTCCTCGATGAAGTGATCGGGCGAGCGATCATGATTGATCACGATCACCAGACCTTTGGCGTGACCCTGGATCTCCAGGTACGTTACCGCAAACCGGTACCTCTGGATGTTGAGCTTAAAGTGGTTGGACGTATTGACGTGGACAAGGGGCGCTTGTTTGAAGGCAGTGGTGAACTTTATCTGCCCGACGGTTCGGTAGCTGTCGAGGCCCATGGTAAATACATGAAGCGCCGTATCGACCAGATAACCACCGCCGATTTCACCGAGACTTCCTGGGTGGTACCGGAAGAGGAGTCCCCAGCATCAATTATTATATAGTAATGGAGAAAGCATCTCCAAAGACTCAGGGCAGAACCTTGTTCCAGTGGTCAATCGTTATCTGCTCAAACAGTCCGGCCTTGGCGTATGGATCACCGCCGGTAAACTCCTCAGCGGCGTTACGATCGGGCAGATCGAGAATAACCACTGAGCCACACATCTGCTCATCCTCATCAAGCAGCGGACCGGCAGCAAACAGTTTGACGCCGAAGCTTTTCAGATAGTCAACATGAGCCGGGCGGTTTTCCTGGCGCACGTGAAGATGGTTTTTTTTGTCGATACAGCGGATGACAAAGAGCATGGCCAGCCTCCATTTTTTCGTATATGGATGGTTTTTTAAACATCGATAGCAGCATAAAACAGGACGCAATAAATTGCATCCCTACAGATCGGCTATTTCAACAGAACCTTCGGGTCAAAGCCGATCCTTACCCCACCCCAGTGCCTGCCGTTGAGATGAATCGGTAGGGACAGATCACACAGAATTTCCCCCGTATCCCGCATATAGGTCTGGAGCAGAAAACTCTCGCTATTGCGCGCGCTGCGCAGGCCGGTTTTGTCATTGAACAGGCGCTTGTCGCGGCTATTCAGGGTGTCCAGCTCAGGGTCACCGCTAAGGGGCCTAGTATACCGGCTGTTATGGGTTGGCGCGTAACCGTTGGTGTCAACACAGATGGCAAAAATTCCGGAGGTAACCTGCTGCAAGGTTTGATCGCATAGCGGTTGCAGGCGCTGGGCAAAAACCTGATCGTAGCTGGTGCGGTATTTCGTTGGCTGGGTACCCGGAACCTGTTGGTAGGAGGTGTCAAAAACATTAGTCCCGGACTTCGCAAAGGTCGTTATCTGCTCAGTAACTTGATCTCGGAATTGTCGTCCGGCGCTTAAGACCTGCTCAAAGGGCCCTTCGCCGGTAATGAAACGGGACACCAGTTCTTGCAGTTCTTCGCTGGTTTTCTGCAGAACAGTAGCCACTTCTTCAGATGAATCGGTTTTTTCTGCAACAATCATGCTGAGGTCATTGATATTTTCTACCTGCTCGTGGGTCTGCATATTGGCTGCCGAGATCTCTTCTACCGAGGCGGTAATATGGGTCAGCAGGTTGTGGTTTTCTTCAAAGTCCCTGATCATGCCCTCGTAACTGTCATAAGCTGTTCGTGAGGCGCTCATGGTGTGGCCGGCAGCTTCATTGATCGTTTTGGATTCATGCAAGGCGCGGTCGATACTGGTCAACATATCCGTAATTTGCCCGGCAATCTGTTCGCTGGCCTGATTGGCCTGTTCGGCCAATTTTTTTACCTCACTGGCAACAACCGAAAATCCTTTGCCCGCCTGACCGGCTCTGGCGGCTTCAACCGCGGCGTTAAGGGAGAGCAGCCCGGTCTGGAAGGATATTCCCTGGATGGTCGAGATAATTTTACGGATATCGCGCGATTTGTCCCCCATTTCCCGGATGGAGAGATCGTGTTGATGGATTTGCGTCAGCATAGTTTCCATATTCTGGTTGACTGACTGCAGTTCGGTCATGGCCTGTCGTGCCGAATCGAGATTGTCGGATGTTGATGAAGCGATCTGTTGGGTATTATCGGAAATGGTATTCAGGGTTTGGGTGGCCACCTGGCTATTGCCGAACACCAGTCGCGACAACTCTCCCTGTTCACAGGCTTTGCTCGAAGCCTCCTTGGCCTGGGAGACTACGGTGGCAGCCCCCACGGCCGTATTGATGCCCATGCGCCGCAAGGTTAGAACTGTATCTTTGAGCCGCGACACAAAATTATTGTAGTTTTCCGCTAAAATTCGAAGCTCATCGTGGGTTTCTGCAGAGAGTTTACCGGTCAGATTCATATCGCCGGTATTCATGGCTGAAAGTTGCTGATTGAGTTTGCGAACTGGGTGGACGATCAGGTAGATCAGAAACAACAGTGAGCCGATCATGGCGATGGCTGATATCCCAATGATCAATGCCGCCTGCCATAGGGTACGATCGGCAATCCCGGCAATCTGCTCCGGTGGGGGGATACTGTTGCCGACTAACAATTCGCGCAGGCCGTTGATATTCAGATAAAGCGTTCCCAGCAGAATCAGTTGCAATACCAGCAGCAGACCGATATTACCGGAAAGCTTGAGGGTCAGATTGTAAAAAAAACGTTTTTCCAGCCAGACGTATAAAGTACGCATAAAATTCATGACAAAACCTCGTTATTGGTGGTCAGAGCCGTTAAATCAGATCTCATTTTCAGAGCATTATTTAGAAACTTTTCTAATGTAGGTCAGGGTTATTTTGACAGAATAGTCAGTCATTTGTGTTGTTGTGCGGAATAAAATAAAACAAGGTTATATTTTTGTTTGTGGGATCCAGATTCTTATAGAAAGAGGTTAAAGTCAATATAAAAATAAAAGAAGACTCATTGCTTTTTGCCAATGGTCCGGATTTTATTGACTGAGCTTTTTTTTCATACCATCAATCGCCCTCAATGCGTCACAATGTGGCAGAAGATAAACTCCAAAAGATGGGGAGATTCAACGATGGCAAAAATCAACGTATTGGGGATCAGTGGGAGCTTGCGTAAGGCGTCGACCAACCGTGGCCTACTGCGCTGGGCACAGGGTTGCGCGCCCGAGGGGATGCAGATAGAGATGGCTGATCTGAGAGAAATTCCTTTTTTTAATGCCGATCTTCAACAAGATAAACCAGAAGTGGTGGTGACTTTGATGAATCAGGCCGAACAGGCCGATGCTCTGTTGCTGGTCTGTCCGGAGTACAATTATTCGCTGGCGCCGGCGCTTAAAAATGCTCTCGACTGGCTGTCGCGGGCTCCGGATAATCATCTATTGGCAGGCAAGCCGGTGGCGATCATGAGTTCGGGGGGCGGCCAGGGCGGCGCCAGAGCCCAGTATCATCTGCGTCAGGTGTGCGTCTACCTTAACCTGCATCCGCTGAATAAACCGGAAATATTCTGCCATGCATTCAGTGGCAGCTTTGACGAAGAGGGGAATGTGGTCGACATCCAGATCCAGAAGCAAGTACGCGAGTTGCTCGTAGCCTTGTGCGCCTGGCACCATCATGTCAGTCACGCTTAGAGATGCTGTTAAAAATTCCGTTAATTACCACGCTACTCTTCGTGGTTGTGGCCTGCCAGCAGTATCCGGCTGAACCCTATCTCCAGCTTTCCGGTGAAACCATGGGTACAACCTGGTCGGTGGTGGTGCGCTCTGCTAATGCTGATAACGCCGCTGGACTCAAACAGCAGTTACAACAGCAGCTCGACCACATCAACGCGCTGATGTCTACTTACGACCCGAAATCGGAAGTTTCCCGCTTTAACAACCAGACTTCAACCGACTGGTTCACGGTCAGCGAAGCAACCCTTCAAGTCGTCGAACTGGCGCAGGAGGTTAGCGAACTGACCGCTGGTGCCTTCGATATCACTGTCGCTCCACTAGTAGAGCTCTGGGGATTCGGGGCAACAGATCGTAGCCGGGTTCCACCTTCCGCTGATCAGGTCAGAGAGGTTCTGGCCGGAGTCGGTTATGAACAGCTGCATCTGCGTCGCCACCCTGCTGCGATCAGCAAAAAAATCCCCGGTCTACGGATCGATTTGTCCGCGATTGCTAAAGGTTACGCGGTCGATGTTCTGGCCGCACATCTTGATCAACAGGGGATGGACAGTTATCTGGTGGAAGTCGGTGGCGAAATGAAGATGGCGGGACAGCGACCTGATGGCACCCCTTGGCGTATCGCAATTGAGAGACCTCTGGATCATATTCGCGAAGTCGCTACGGTTTTCCCGCTGACCGATACGGCTCTGGCAACCTCCGGTAACTACCGGAACTTTTACGAGATCGAGGGGGAGCGCTACGTTCATACCATCGATCCGGTCAGCGGTAGCCCGATTCAACATCAACTTGCCTCCGCGACGGTTCTTGATCCCTCCTGCGCCCGCGCCGACGCCCTGGCAACAGCGCTGATGGTGATGGGAGAAAAACGTGGCCAGCAGTTCAGCGAAGAGCACCGGATTGCCGCGCATTTTCTCATTCACAACAAAACCGAAACCAGCAGTTATTCCAGCCCGTTCTTTCTTGTTCTGCTGGAAAAGGAAAAACCATGAAGATTTACCTCCTCGTGTTTTTTTCCTGTTTGCATTGATCGGATTAGGGATTATAGCTGGTTTGCGTCGGAATCAGTATAACGTCTTTAGTCCTGTGAGCGAACAGACTAGCGCAGCGATCACCCTGCTATTCATGGCGATGCCTAAACTAATGTAACGATTGTGCTAG
>CAZMFD010000059.1:0-17415 GCA_964565445.1 uncultured Geobacteraceae bacterium | reverse complement strand
TGGAGCCACCAGGCGGAGTCGAACCGCCGACTTGCTGATTACGAATCAGCTACTCTACCAACTGAGTTATGGTGGCGTGCAGGGAGACGTTCTACCGCAGTTGCAAGGCCCGCGTCAATATAGATAACTGCTGATAATCTTCGAAGTTTTTTGGAAACGCTTCTGCGGCTATTTGTTCCGGGCCTATCTCTGCTGCTCTTTCACCGTGTCATAGGCCTGAAAGATCCTGCTGCAAACGGTCGGCCAGCGAAAAGGGTGGGTCACTTTGCGGGTATTATTGAGCGATGGTGTCGGTTTGATATGGACACGGCTCACCATGTTCTGCAACGCCAGGATCAGTCGATTTTCTATCAGGGAAATATCCCCGGGAGCGGGGCGGTCAATCTGTTCCATCGGCGGCAGCGGAACCAGCTCGACCAGATCCGTGTCAGCATCGTCCAGCAGTTCAAGACACCCGGTAAGGTCGGTGGTAATAATGCGACAGCCACAAGCCACTGCTTCAAGCAGCACCAACGGCAGACCTTCGAAAAACGAAGGTAGAATAAAAACATGACAGCCGGCCATCAGGGCTGCCAGTTTGCGTTGATCAATCTGACCATGAACGGTGACACGCTTACCCAGGCCGGCAGCCAACTCCAGGCAGTAGCGCTCTTCATCGCCGGAGCCGGAGCCGGCCAGATGCAACTCAACGTCTTGGTCAGGCAGGGAGTTGAAGGCACGCAGCAGGCAGTCAACCCCTTTAGAAAAGCTGAGCTTGCCGGCATAGAGCATCTTTACCGGTGGGGCCGCTTTTTTTAGTTTGGGGCTGAACATTCTGTCATCGAAGCCGCCGCCGACAACGGAGATTCTCGCCGGGTCAATGCCGTAAAGGTCGACAATGCTGTCGCGCTGGTCGCAACTTAAGGCCAGAATGTGATCGATGTGCTGACACGGCTCGACGACCCGCTGTTTGATGTGGGGACACAGGACCGACTGGCGCAGGTCGGTTGAATGACAGGACGTGACCATGGGGATGTCGGGGAAAAGGCGGCGGGTCAGGGACGAAAGAATCCACAAATGATGGCTGTGGATGACATCCGGCCGGACTTTTTCCACCATTGCCGATAGCGCTTGGGCAAAGCAGTGCTCATAACGATCGAGCTGTTCAGCGGTGAGGGAACTGAAGCGGCTGCTCGGGTAGGGCATGATGTCGCTCATCCCCGGAATAGGAAAATCAAGCTCTCCGGATCCAAAGCGGACATAGTGACAAGAGTCCGGATCAATCCCTTCAATGTGCGGGATGCCTGTGTCGGAAAGCCCGGCAATCAGAAAATTCTGGTGTCCGGCCCGGGCTGCTTCGCGGATAATGTTGCGCAGATAAATGCCGCTACCGGTACTATCAGGGTGCTGACTGATCAGATGTAGAATTTTCATGACGGGTTCATCCCATATGCTTGATATGATTGTCAATAGTCAGCCTAATCAAACAGCCATCAATCTGTCCAACAGGTAATGCCGATAGCTGGGACGTTAAATATAGGTAGAATCTCTGCCTGGATAACGATCAGGATGAAAAAAGTTTAACGGATGGTTGACATTTGTGGGTACATTGAACAATTATTTAGGAAATATTCTTAGCAAGGTGGTAACCAGATTGTGACAATAGCAGTTAAAGCACAAATGGATCTATTTCAGGCTGCATGCCGGCGCCGGAATCTGCGCCTGACGCCGCAGCGCCTGGAAATTTTCAAAGAATTGGCTCAGGCCTCGGATCATCCGAGCGCTGAACAGTTGTATCTACGCCTGCATGACAACATGCCGACCCTGTCACTTGATACCATCTATCGCACACTGTCGACTTTTGTTCAATATGGTCTGGTCAATCGGGTTGAAACCGTTGAAAGTCAAGCCCGCTTCGAGGTGGCTCATGCCCGTCATCATCATCTGATCTGCAGCCGTTGCAAGAAAATTATGGATTTTGACTGGGCTCCCGTTGATCAACTCGATCTGCCGGCAGAGGTACAGCAGTGGGGAGAAATTTACAGTAAAAATGTTGTGATATATGGTGTCTGCAAGTCCTGCATCGATCCCTGAAATCGCGTTGGGTTGTTGGCTGAATACCGGTAAACATCCAGCTTTGTTCCTGAAAAGGTCACGTCATGAATCGAATAGTTTTTATTTTTTGCGCAGCGCTTATGCTCCTGTTGGTGGCTGCCACGATGGTGCCTGCGCAACCTCGGGCCGTTACGGATTTAACTGCGGACGAACTGCAGCAACTGCGCACCCAAACGGCGGAAGTTCTGGTAATAGATGTTCGCACCGCTCGCGAGTTCGGCGATGGTCATATCGCCGGAGCTGTCAATATCAGCTCACAGGCCAGCAACCGGTTCCGTTCGCTGCACCTGCTGCTACCGCAGGATAAAGAAATTCCATTGGTTTTTTATTGCCGCGGCATCACCTGAGGTCTTGCACCCGAAGCCGCGGTCGTGGCTCGTCAAGCGGGGCATCAGAATGTTTACACCTATCGGGCTGGTATTACCGACTGGGCGCAAAAAGGATATCCACTCAGCAGGCGCTGATCAGTCTGCCTGCCCGGGTAGCTGTACTTTTCCGCTTTCTTCGAGAAAGTGCTCAAATGCCTCCTGGTCGAGGGTTTCCTCTTCCATCAGGCGCTGCGCGAGAAGATCAAGCAGTTCACGGTTGGCACTGAGCACCTCTTTGGTGGTTGTTTCAGCAGCATTGACCAACTGCCCGATCTCCTGATCGATGATCCAGGCTGTGCGCTCACTGAAGGTTTTTTCTGCGCTGAGATTGCGCCCAAGAAAGGGGTGTTCTTCGCCACGCGGGTAGCTTAAGGGGCCGAGGCGCTCACTCATTCCCCACTGGCAGACCATTTTCTCGGCCAGTTCCATGACCTGTTTCAGATCGTTTTGCGCCCCGCTAGAAGTCTCCTCAAAGACAAGAAGCTCAGCGACCCTTCCTCCAAGCATGACACTTATCCGCTGAAGTAAATAGCTGCGATTATAATGATAACGATCATCGGTCGGGAGTTGTTGGGTGGCTCCCAGGGCCTGTCCCCGCGGAATAATGCTGATTTTGTGGATGGGATCCGTCTGTGGCAGGGCTTTGGCTACCAGGGCGTGGCCGGCTTCATGAACGGCGGTGATATGGCGTTCAAGGTCGGACATGAACAGTTTTCGTTCCATCCCCATCAGTTGCCGGTCCTTGGCTTGTTCCAGATGATCCATGCTGACCATGTCGACATCGTCCCGTGCTGCGATAAGAGCAGCTTCGTTCACCAGGCTGCGCAAGTCAGCGCCAACCAAGCCCGGCGTACCTTTGGCGACCACCTCCAGATCCACATCGTCCGCCAGGGGCATCTTGCGCGTATGAACCTTGAGAATCTCGACGCGATCACGCCAGTCGGGGCGACCGATAACCACCAGACGGTCAAAGCGACCGGGACGTAACAGGGCGGCATCCAGGACATCGGGACGGTTGGTCGCTGCCAGGACAATCACCTCATCGTGGGGTTCAAAGCCGTCCAGTTCAGACAGAAGCTGATTAAGGGTTTGTTCTCTTTCGTCATTGCCGCCGCCCAGACCGGTCCCGCGGGCGCGGCCAACGGCATCCAGTTCGTCGACAAAAACGATGCTGGGAGCGTTCTTTTTTGCGGTCTTGAACAGATCGCGGACGCGGCTGGCACCGACACCGACAAACATTTCGATAAACTGGGACGCGGAAATGCTGTAAAAGGGAACTTCCGCCTCTCCGGCCACTGCTCTGGCCATCAGGGTTTTGCCGGTTCCAGGGGGGCCACTAAGTAACACTCCACGCGGCACCTGTCCTCCCAGACGGGAAAATTTTTCCGGGTTACGCAGATAGAAAATGATTTCCTGGAGTTCTTGTTTGGCTTCAGCCTGACCGGCAACATGGGCAAAGGTGATCGACGAAGTTTGGCGCGAGTAGAGCTTTGCTCCGGATTCTCCTGCTTTGTTGAGCATTCCTCCGGTCAGTCCTCCCTGTTTGCGGGCGCGACTTAAAATAAACAACCAGATGCCGATGATAATGATCCAAGGCAGCAGATTAATCAGCCAGTAGGGGGGCTCTTCGGTTTTTTTGGCTTGAAAGGTAACATTGTGCTGCTCTAACAAGGGAAGCAGTTCCGTATCTGCGACCGGGGGAAGAACCGTCTCAAAGTGTTCGACGCTCTCAGTCTCTTCATTAATGGCGTTGATCCGTTGTTCTGGTGCCAGATTAACCGGGGCATAAAAGAGTCCCGATAATGAGTCGCCCTTCAGGGTCACTTCGGCTATCTGGTCATCCTTGAGGAATTGTTTGAACAGGCTGTAGCCGATTTCCGCGGATTTCTCAGGCGCTGGAGGTGGCGCCATGATGGTGTAGAGTCCGTTGAGAATGAGCACCACCAGCAATAGCTGCAGCAGTCTGTTCCAGGTACTGTTCATATGCTAGTTCCCTTTCAATCTGCCAGGCTACAGAGCAAAGAATGATGCAATGCCCTGTCACTACTCAAAGTATATCGAGGAAATCCTGAATTTCGACCTCTATCTTGACACTTTTACACATCAGGCATTTGAAAGCGGGAGGGATTGGCATCCTGATAAGAAGAATAAAGTAAAACAGAGTGCTTTTTTACCTTCTACCGCTGGTGTCGTCCCCGTTCATTTTTGTGTTATGGTCATTTCTCGCAGGATAAAATTCTCACGTGAAAGAAAATCAGATGACGATTCGTAAGCCTGCACAGCGACCGGAATTATTGCTCCCTGCCGGTGACATGGAAAAGCTCAAAACCGCTGTTCGTTATGGCGCCGATGCGATCTACCTGGGCAGCGAAGCCTTCGGCTTGCGCGCCCATGCGGGTAATTTTTCTCTCGCCGATCTGCATCAGGCACGAGCAATCACCGCCGCTGCCGATGTCGCCCTCTACCTGACTCTGAATGCCTCGTTGCGGCCCCCGGAGTTTGTCGCGTTGGAAGAATTGTTGGAAGAGCTCAAGCCCCTTGAACTGGATGCCTACATCGTTGCTGATCCGGGGGTGCTGAGTACCATCCGCCGCGTTGACCCCCGCCGCGCCATCCACATGTCCACCCAGATCAACAGCAGCAACCCGCGCGCGGCAGAATTCTGGCGCCTAAACGGTGCCACCCGTATCAATCTGGCCCGTGAGCTTACCCTTGAAGACATCCGCGTTTTTGCCGAACAGACGGCTATCGAGCTTGAATGCTTTGTCCACGGCGCCATGTGTGTCGCTCATTCCGGACGTTGTCTGTTGTCAACCGCCCTGCTCGAACGCAGTGCCAATCGGGGTGACTGTGCCCAGCCCTGCCGCTGGAACTACGCCCTGGTGGAAGAAACCCGCCCCGCTGAACGCTTTGCCATTGAAGAGGATGATCGCGGCACCTACCTGATGAACAGCCGTGATCTATGCCTGGTCGACCAGTTGCCGCAACTGCTGGCAGCGGGAATTCACAGTTTGAAGGTTGAAGGGCGGATGAAGAGCATTTATTATGTCGCCACCACGGCGCGGGTTTACCGTGATGCGATTGATCGCTTGAGTGTTGATCCGACCGATGTCGATCCGCTCTGGCGCAGCGAGTTGGAAAAGGTCAGCCACCGCCCCTATACCACCGGACTGCTCTTGGGGGATGACCGGGCGGCGATTCATGCGGCCGATACCCATTACATCCGCACCCACGATTTTGTCGGTTTTGTTCGCCGCGATGACAGTGGGCTATGGGTCGCCGGGCGTAACCGCTTTTTTGCCGGTGATGAGCTGGAGCTGATCGGCCCCAACATGCGTCAACAAAGCTTTGTCGCCGAGCGGATCAGCGATCGTGATGGTCAGCCCCTGCCGGCCGGCCAGCCTAACTCCGAGTTGCTGCTGGATCTACCTGAATGGGCTGAAGAGGGGGATCTGATCCGCCGGGAGCGACCACAATGATCAAACTGCTGTTACTGATCGGTTATCTGCTGACGGTTGGTGCCCAACTGGTGCTTGATTGGCTCAATGTACGCCATCGGCGCCTGGCGACGGGGCCACTGCCACCACTGTTTGTTGAGCGCATCAATGAAGAGCGGCTCAAGCGCAGTGAGGAATATGCTCTAGCCAAAGAGCGTGTCGGTTTGATCGAAACCCTGCTAGGGGTGGTCTTGACCCTGGTTTTTATATTTGGCGGTCTGCTGCCCTGGTACGACGATTTTATCGCCGGTTTGAGCGATCATTTCATTATCCATGGGCTGCTTTTTTTTGGTGTTCTGGCCCTGGTACAGTCGCTCGTCGGAATCCCGTTTTCCCTCTATCGCAATTTTGTCCTTGAAGAGCGTTTTGGTTTTAACCGTATGGGAGTGAGGTTGTGGCTGGCCGATCTGGTCAAGTCCCTGCTGATTGGAACCTTACTGTTTGCACTGCTGGCCGGCGGTGCCCTGTGGCTGGTACAGGCGGCGCCGCAAAGCTGGTGGCTCTGGGTGTGGGGTTTCTGGGCCGGCTTGTCGGTATTTTTGCTGCTGTTGTCCCCCTATCTGATTGAACCACTGTTTTTTACCTTCAAGCCTCTGGATAAACCCGAACTGGAGGATCGCGTTCGCTCACTGCTGGAGCGCGCCGGGGTTAAAGCGGGAAAGATTCTCCAGGTCGACGCATCAAAAAGAAGCGGGCACAGTAATGCCTATTTTACCGGGATCGGCAAGGTCAAACGGGTTGTGCTCTTTGATACCCTGCTGGAGCAGCTCAGTGATGAGGAATTGCTCGCAGTCCTCGCTCACGAACTCGGGCACTGGCGCTGCGGTCATCTGCGCCAGCGGCTGATCAAGGGGCAGATTGTGGCGCTGTTGAGCTGCTTTGTCGCCTTTTATGTGCTCAATGCGCAAATGTTGCCGGGCTGGTTTGGTTTTGTCGAGCTGTCTTTTGCCGGTCAGGTGCTGCTGCTGGGCTGGCTGGCGGGATTGTTGGGCTTTTTCTGGACACCGGTGAGCAGCTGGTGGTCGCGTCATCATGAGCGTCAGGCCGATCAGTTTGCTATCGATCTGGTCGGCAGTGGTATCCCCCTGGCGACGGGGCTGGTGACCCTGGCCAGGGAAAACCTGAGCTCTTTGTTCCCGCATCCCCTCTATGCAGCCTTTCATTATTCGCATCCACCAATGATTGAGCGGGTCGAGTGGCTGCAACAAAAGGCGCCAACAGCCACCGGGGTCAGCGTCGGGGTCGGACCTGCTGAAGACTGATAAATCGATTGTCTTCGTCAACAGTGAGGACAAAGCGACCGTTGATGCCCTGATGAGAGAGAAAAGGTCGCAGGCGCAGTGCGGGAAAACGTAGCCTGCGCCCACATTCTGACGTCACCAGGGCGGAATCTGCGGTGCCCTGATAATATTTGAGGAATTCCTGTTGACTGATGCTGACAGAGAAAAAAAACTGTCGTTTCCCCACGTAGGTCATTGGCTGTTAGCTTTCAACTGATCATGTGCAAATAACGACCATAAGGATGAAGCGATGCTGCGTTATAAAGTTGTTGAAACCAGCCAGGTCGACGATCACAGCCTGGAACACATACTGAACGACTGGACCGCGCAAGGCTGGCAGTTAGAAGGGATCCATTTCGCCATGCGCGAAGCCAGCCGTCGACCGGGCATGGCTTTTGTTACCTTTACCCGCGAAGAGCCGGAGCCGGCACCGGAGTAAGATTCTTTGTACTTATGGCATTGGTTTAGAGGCCAATAAAGCATTATAGCCACCAAGGCACCAAGATCTCCAAGAAGATCAAAAAAAAAGCTTTTCTATGTGCTTCACCTGCTCCTGCGTCTCTGCGTTAAAGTCTCTAACGGAGAGTGGGAGAGATGGATAGCCGCAGAGAAAAAGCCTTTGGGTTTTTGCCTTTACCCCAGGCCCAGGCTTTTCTTGGTGGTCTTGGAGCCTTGGTGGCTGATTGATGTCTTTAGTACACCAATCCCGTCTTTTTTCTCACCTTATCCAAAGTTTTACTCGCTACCGCTCGGGCTTTTTCCGCTCCGTGTTTGAGGTGTCTGCGCACGGCATCCGGGTCGGCCAGCAGCTCATCACGTTTTTCCGTGTAGGGGGCGAAAAAGTCGCGCACCGTTTCGAACAACTCCTGCTTGACGTCGCCATAACGCAAACCCGGAGTCAGATAGCGCTGACGCAAAGCCTCGACCCCATCGCGATCAAGGAACAACCGGTAGATCTGGAAGATATTACAGTTATCGGGATTTTTCGCATCTTCCACCGGGGTCGGATCGGTGACGATGCGCATGATCTGTTTGCGCAAGGCTTTTTCCCCCAGGAATAGATCGATGGTATTGCCGTAGCTTTTGCTCATTTTGCGGCCATCGAGTCCGGGAATCGTTGCCACATCCTCATCGATCTCAGCTTCCGGCACGGTGAAAATCTCTCCATACTCATTGTTCACCTTGATGGCGATATCACGAGCTACTTCCAGGTGCTGTTTCTGGTCTTTGCCGACCGGCACGAGGTCACTCTGAAACAACAGAATATCAGCTGTCATCAGTACCGGATAGGCAAACAGACCGTGGTTCGGTTTGATTCCCTGGGTGACCTTGTCTTTGTAGCTGTGGCAACGCTCCAACAGCCCCATGGGGGTGAAGTTGGAAAGAATCCAGGTCAACTCCTGGACTTCAGGGACATCGGATTGCACCCAGAAGGTGCTTTTTTCAGGATCCATCCCCAGGGCGATAAAATTCGCTGCCGCTTCCAAGGTGCCAGTCGCCAGTTGCTTGCCGTCTGCGAGGCTGGTCATGGCATGATAGTTGGCGATGAAACAGAACAGATCTTCCTGCTCCTGGTGAGCAATCATCTTGTTCATCATACCGAAAAAATTTCCCAGATGCAGGGAGCCGGAAGGCTGGATACCGGACAAAACGCGCATATTAAATGTGTCTCCGTGATTCACTGATCATACAAATTAAATGATAAAACGCTCACCGCTCACTGTTCACTGTTCACCGCTCGTTACTGTTGCTGCTGACTGTTGAGCATCGTCGCCAGTTGTATCAATTGCTGCATATCCATGCCGCTTTCTTTTAAGATGCTGAGCAACACCGGAAAAAGTTGCATCATGAAACCGGGCTCCTTGACCAGATCACCGGCGAGGTCGGGCAGGGTTTCAAGGACAAAGGCTTTTTGTTCTTCGGTTGACAGATTGAGCAGTGCCGTTTTGATTTCCTGGTGGTTCATGGATGAGATCTCCCTATAGTTACAGTGACTTGGTTCAAACGACCCATGCAGGAGCGGCTATAGCCACGATCGTGCCTGAGGGCAGCTCCTACAAAGGCAGTCATTTCATGTCTGATGCCGGTTTAAGTTGAAGTGACTCAGAAGTCCTTATGCTGATAGTGCCAGTTTAAAGACTTCCGGAAAGGTCTTGACAAAATGGACTTCCAGCCCGGCGCGCAGGTAGTCGGGCAAATCGTTATAATCTTTGCGGTTTTCCGCCGGGAAAATCAGGCTGGTGAGGCCGGCGCGGCGTGCCGCGATGGTTTTTTCCTTGATACCGCCAACCGGCAGGACACTGCCGGTCAGGGACAGCTCACCGGTCATGCCGAGTTTTTTGCGCACCGATTTTTTCATGATCATCGACAACAGGGCGGTGGTCATGGTCACCCCGGCCGAGGGGCCATCCTTGGGGGTGGCACCGGCAGGGACGTGCAGGTGGACAAAGTGATTGTCAAAGTAGTCCTCAGGGATTTTATAGTCCTCCAGATGCCCCATGACATAGGAGTAGGCAATCTCAGAACTTTCGACCATGACTTTGCCGAGCTGTCCGGTCTGTTTGAAGCCTTTGCTCTTGCTCTTCATGGTGGTTGCCTCGATCTGCAGGGTCGCGCCGCCCATGCGGGTCCAGGCCAGGCCGGTGACCACGCCGGGGGCGTTTTTGATCAGATCCTCTTCGGTAAACACTGGTTTGCCGAGGAATTTCTCAATTTCCGTTTTGGTAACCCGGACCTTGTCCTCGCGCCCCTGGGCGAACTCCATAGCGGCCTTACGCATGATTTTTTTGATCTGGTTTTCCAGTCCACGGACTCCCGACTCGCGCGCATAGCGATCGACGATAACAACCAGCGCGGCCTTATCGATGCTGACCTTGGCACGAGTCATGCCGTGGCTTTTAAGGGCCTTGGGAATCAGAAAGCGGCGGGCGATTTCCAGCTTTTCCTCGAGGATATAGCCGGACAGGCGGATGATTTCCATACGGTCAAGCAGGGGCGCCGGAATGGTGTCGATTTGGTTGGCGGTCGCAATAAAGAGCACATTGGACAAGTTAAAGGGTACGTCGAGGTAGTGATCGCGGAAGCTGCCGTTCTGCTCCGGATCGAGCACTTCGAGCAGCGCCGAAGCCGGATCACCCTGGAAGGATGCGCCGATTTTATCGATTTCGTCGAGCATCAGCACCGGGTTAGAAGTGCCGGCACTTTTCATCGCCTGGATCGCCTTGCCCGGCATGGCACCGATATAGGTACGGCGATGCCCCTTGATTTCCGCTTCGTCGCGCATACCGCCAACCGAAAAACGATAGAATTTGCGTTTGAGAGCACTGGCGACGCTCTTGCCGACAGAGGTTTTACCGACCCCGGGGGGGCCGACCAGGCACAGAATCGAGCCGGAAATATCCCCCTTCATTTTGCCGACGGCAATAAATTCAAGAATCCGTTCCTTGACATCTTCAAGACCATAGTGGTCGCGGTCGAGGACTTTGCCGGCACGGGACAGGTCGTAGGAGTCCTTGCTGAACTTGCCCCACGGCAGAATGGTCAACCAGTCGAGATAATTGCGGCTGACATTGTATTCCGGTGAGGAGGGTTCGATCAGTTGCAGTTTTTCGATCTCTTCATCGACCGCCTTCTGCGCTTCATCGTTGAGGGTCAGGTTCTTCAGGCGTTTCTGAAATTTCTCGATCTCGGTGACTTTGCCCTCTTTTTCCAGCCCCAATTCTTTTTTGATCGCCTTGAATTGTTCACGCAGAAAAAAGTCACGCTGCTGGGCAGAAACCTTTTCCTCGATTTTCTGGGAAATTTTCGTCTGCAGGCGTGAGACCTCCAGCTCTTTTTTCAGCAGGACCAGGACTTTTTCGATGCGCCGCTGGAGGTTGTAGGTTTCCAGGACCTGTTGCAGCTCAAAACCGTCAGCATTGGTCAGGTTGGCGGCAAAATCAGTCAGACGCGCCGGATCATCCATGCTTGCCCGGCCGAGAAACAGTTTGATCTCCTCGGAATACAGGGGGTTGATCTGCACCAGTTCCTTCAGCGTTGAAATGATCGCCATGGAATAAGCTTTAAGTTCCGGGTTTTCGCGTGTAGAGCTGCTTAAATAGTAGGTGGCATCGGCATAGATGACACCGTCCATCTCAACAACGTCATCCAGACTGAAACGTTCCAGGCTGTTGACCAGCACATGGGCGCTGTTTTCTTCTTTGTGGATCAGTTTCAGAATTTTAGCGGCGACCCCGACCCGTTGCAGATTGGCAGTGGAATCGTCTTCATCAAGTTCCTGCACCATGACCAGACCGATGGCCTGGGAATCGGTCTCCATTGCCTGTTTGATGGTGCGCACCCGCGCTTCGCCGTTGACTGTCAACGGGATAATTACTCCCGGAAATGCCGGGCGCGGACGCAAAGGGATAATCGGCAGGCGCGCCGGCAACATGTCGCGCGCCAGCACCAACCCATCATCAGGAACCGCCTGCACATCGGCGTCGGTTTCGACTTCAATTTCGTATTCTATCGAATCGTCATGATCTTCAAAGTTATCATGCATAGAAAGTTCACTCCATTTTTTTGCTAAGTGTGATGGCGTTGCAAAAACTCACCAACTGCTGTGTTGCTGTGTTTATTTCACTGCTTCGACGTACATAAGTACGCCTCATTGCTCAACAAAAACGCGCCTTGCATTTGGCGCTTTTTGCTTATCCATCCAAAAAGATACTTTTTGCGAAAGCATCATGTGTGTCGTCCAGTGTGAATACCACGCCGGGATTCAAACCCGTGAGCATAATGATATCAAATGATATATGTCAACATCTGCGTCCGCGATAATTTTTAGTCCGCCTGCTTGTTCGCTACCTGGTTGACTGTGGTTGCACGGGAATCTGCAGCAGTTTCACAGATACACCGGGTTGATAATGATAATAAGTGTAGCATAAATCATCCTATGATCCATGAAAGAGGGAACAATGACGACAAAACAGACAATGGGGTCGGGGGGAGTGGGGGGGGAGTGAGGGGATTGAAATCGGCGTACAAATCGGGGTAAATCGGAGAAATCGGAGAAATCGGGGGACATAATACCGATTATGGAATAATCGGTATTATGTCCCCCGATTTAGATTTAGGTATTATGTCCCCCCATTTACCTCTGGCGCAGCAACTACAACCACCCTGTTGCGTCCCGATTTTTTGGCGCGATACATGGCGGCATCGGCTTCAGCCAGGAGCGTATCGGCGCTGAGGTTGCCATGGGTTTCGATCACGCCGATGCTGACCGTGATCAGGGTTTCGGCGGTTAGCATGGGTAAGCGCAACGCTTCGATCTTTTCGCGCAGGCGCTCATAAAGCTTTTCAACGTAGACGGCAGAAGAGTCAGGGGCAACAATCAAGAACTCTTCCCCGCCCAGACGCCCGAGCAGATCATATTCGCGCAATTCTTTTTTAATCGTTGTGACAACCGCCTGCAGGACGGCATCACCGGCCTGATGCCCGTAGCGGTCATTGATCTGTTTAAAATGGTCGATATCGCACAAGCCGATGGAGAGGGTGGTCTGATGACGTCGGGTCCTGACAATTTCAGCCTCCAGGCGCGCCAAAACGCCCCGACGATTAAGTGCTCCGGTAAGGGCATCGTGGCTGGCTTCATAACCCAACGCCTTTTTTGCCGCCACCAACTCAGTTTGCAGCTTGATCATCCGTTGGCCGGTTCTTAAGCGCGCCAACAGTTCTTCATTGTTATAGGGTTTGGTCATATAGTCGTTGGCACCGGCATCCAGGCCTTTGACGATGCTGCTGGTTGCTCCCCTGGCAGTGAGGATGATCAGGTAGGGTGGGTTGCCGTCGTCACGGTGCCTGATCCGCTGACAGACCTCAATGCCGTTAAGACCAGGCATTTCCCAATCAAGTAAGGCCAGCATCGGCGCTTGTGGTTGCTGCATCAGCTCCCAGGCGCTGTCACCATTATCGACGGCAATCGGTTCGTAACCCCAGCGGTTCAGCAGTGCCACCAGGATGCTGCGTGACGTCAGGTCATCTTCGGCGATCACTATCTGCATTGTTTTTCGGCCTCCATAGCGGTTTTGAACGTGCTGAAATGGGCGCTCAATTCCGCTAGCAGGATCTGTAGTTGGTTGTGATCTTCGGCGTGGGCAGCGGCCTCCATGGCCGTCGCCGTCTGCTGCAAATAAATAGCGGTCAAGTTGGCCGCAGCTCCCCGGATTTTGTGAGCCAGCTGGGCAACCGCAGCGGTGTCTCCCGCCTTCAGGCCGTTGGTCAGGGCGCTGATCTGGCGGGGCATGTCCTCAAGAAACAGGTCGATGATGGTTGCGGCCAGGGTTTCATCCCCCAGCAGGCGATCGAGGAACTGAGCACGATCAAAGATCGGCCCCAGTTCCGATTCAGCCATAGAGACCGCAGCAGAAGCTTGAGGTGCGCGGTGGCTGGCGGTGGGGATTGGGCCCAGAGTACGATCAATCTCAGCAATCAGCTGTCGGGCGTCGATCGGTTTGGTAACGTATCCATCCATGCCACGGGTCAGGCACTGTTCGCGGTCGCCGTTCATGGCATGGGCGGTGAGGGCGATAATCGGAGTCCGGCGATCTCCCGTCTGTTTTTCCGCCGCGCGCAGCTTGCTGGTAGCCTCATAACCATCCATTTCGGGCATCTGGATGTCCATCAGGATCAGATCAAAATCCTTGGTAGCGACCGCTTTGAGGGCTTCTACGCCGTTGTCGGCAAGGTCGACGGCCTCAATACCCAGGCGTTTTAGCAAGCCGCGGGCGACCTGCTGGTTGACCGGATTATCTTCGACCAACAACAGCTTAAGCTGATGATCGCCATAGTAGTTACGGATATTGACCGCTTCGTTCCCTGCGTCGGTTGCTCTGCAATAATCGGCACTGTTCTCCTGTGCTGCTAAGGGAAGCTTGTCCTCGCCGCCAGATTGATGGCGCAATTCAAGGGTAAAGGAGAATGTCGAGCCGTTGCCGGCCTCACTGCTGACCTCGATATCTCCTCCCATGAGTTTGGCCAACTGCTTGCTGATCGCCAGCCCCAATCCGGTGCCACCATATTTGCGAGTGTGTGAGGCATCTACCTGACTGAACTTTTCAAATAACAGAGGGAGTTTTTCAGCTGGAATACCAATGCCGCTGTCGACCACGCTGATCTTCAGCCTGCTGCTGTCGTCAGTGTCGGCCAAGAGTTCGGCACTGACCTGAATGCCCCCCTTGTCAGTAAATTTGATGGCATTGCCGATCAGGTTGGCGAGCACCTGGCTGATGCGGGTGGGATCGCCATAGAGGGTTTTTTCTGAGCCGGGACCCAGGTTGCTGGTGAGCTGCAACCCTTTGGCGCGGATCTGGGAGCCGAAACTGGTCAGCAGCTGGCTGATCAGGGTTTCAAGACGAATCGGTTTTTGTTCAAATTCAATTTTTCCTGCTTCGATTTTAGACAGGTCGAGAATATCGTTGAGCAGGTGCAGAAGTGAATGACCACTGCTGTGCAGCGTTTCAACATACTGTTGTTGTTCATCATTTAAGCTGGTTTCAAGCAGAAGTTCGGTCATACCGATAATGCCGTTCATCGGGGTGCGAATTTCATGACTCATATTGGCCAGGAACTCACTCTTGGCAATATTGGCTGCTTCAGCACGGGCGGCCAGTTGGCCGCTGCGGATCGCTTCCTCCTCCAAGCGCCGATTGCTTTGTTCGATCTGTTGGGCATAACGGCTGCGATTAGCTTTTTCCCGGCGCAGGGCGATCACCCAGGCGCTGAACAGCGAGATGATGGCCAGCGTACAAATCAGTATGGTTGTCAGCAACGGCCACCATTTGTTCCAGATATCGACCAGATTGAACTCCGGTGACTGGTCAAAAGGAGGCAGGCGCAAGGCCCGACTGAGGTCTTCAACGACGAGGTAGTCAGCCGGGATGCTGTAGCCGGCAATCCCGGCAGCTCGGGCGGTGGCGCTGTCCTGTTCGATGGAGAGCAGGGCCGAAGTGATATGACGCAGCCCCCTCTGGTCGGCATGGGGCAGGGAAAAGACCGGCCATTCCGGGTAGAGCCGGGTCGATGCGAGCATGTTGTAGTTGTCGTGGTGCTGCTGGTTGAGCAGGCGGATCTGATGGGAGAGAAGATCACCGTTGGCGATCATTCTTTCAATAACACCATTGCGCACAAAAGCGACATCGACCTCCTCTCTGAGCAGGGCGTTAATCGCCTCCTGGTGAATGCCGGTAAGGGTCAGTGAGGCAACATCGTCGGGAAGCTTGACTCCGGCCAGATGGAGTTCGTAAGCCTGGGCGCGGTAGCCGCCCATGTGCTCAAGGCTGGGAGCAGCAACCCGCATGCCGCGAATGTCCTTGAGGGATTTCAGCTCAAGATGATCGCTGCGGACCACGATCGATCCGCTTAAGTGCGGCGTCGGTTGCCCGTCAATACCCAGCGACATCAGGGTTGCTAAAACTCCGGACAGGGGAAACTGATGCCGGACAACCAGAAAGTGGGTCGGGTTGGTCGTCACCAGGTCAAACTTTCGCTCTTTAATGCCGGCAAAGATTGCATCCATCGGTAGCACATTAAGCTCGACCTGATAATCCGTAAGCTGCTGGTTAAGGTAATCAGCGATGGGTTGATATTGAGCTGTGGTGCGTTCGATGCCGATGTAGGCAAATACCGCCCATGACAGGCTGGCAGGTTTCTTCTCGGGGGCGGCAACAGCAGGTGACAGAGTAGCTATCAGCACGAAAAGAACAACCGCCGCCAGCATCGCCAACTGTTTTAAGTTGAAACGCTCGGTGCGGGGGAGGGCGGTCGTACGCAAGAGAGTGATCTCAGCAAGTATCATGAGTTACTGAAACTTTCGTTGGTTTTGGAGATAGGGCTGTGCCTGTGTTGGATGATAACAAAAAAGGTTAGCATAACTTTCGGGTAGGTTGAAATACTTTCCGTCGGTCCTTTACTAAAACAGGCTTATCGGGGGACATAATACCGATTACCCCCGGTCATTTTACCAGCCAGTTCTGGCCATTTCACCAAACCCTCCCTGCAGCCCACTGTTTGGACCAACAATTCTCTATTTCGCGCTGTCCTCTACTTTAATAAGATGAAAATAATGTTGCAGCTTCTGACCTCTCGATTACAATAATTGTGTTGTTGTGCCGTTGCGTATCAACTACAAGCCCGCTTGGTGATTGTCGTTTTGTCCCATTAAATTATGTTGTTAGGAGTGATTTCGTAAAAAAATGAAGCTTAAACATGCAGCAAAGCCCAACAAAAACAGTCAGTTTCTATATTCAGTCATCCATATATCCTACTGTTTTTGTGTGCAATTAGTCTTTGACATGAATAAGGAGGTTTGGTGATATGACAGTATTAAGCTGCAATGAATATTCGTTTCTAACGGTCGATAACCGGTTGAATGACACACTGCCACAGCTCAGCAAGTCTGGATCGTGTTGACAGGTATTCCGATACAGGCTGATTTCAACCTAGCAAAACAGTCAGGTTTTGTATTCAAATGTCCTGATATTTCTAACTATTATCTTAAATATTTATTGTTTTTTATCTTGACCGTTTTTATTGCCTATGTTTTTATGAGCGACAGCTTATGTGATTTTTTTTATTAATTGACTGCTGATTGATTTGCGCTGAGAACAGAACTGCCACTGTACCTATTTTACGCACCCACATTGAGTACGTAAAAACACTCTGTATCCAGCTTTCGCACACGCAAAAAAAAGGAGGTCTCATGAAATTCTGGCAGGGTCTTACCTGTAGTCTGGCCTGCGCCGCACTGGCATTGATGCCGGCGGTACATGTCGAAGCGGCATCGGTTTCAGGTCGCTCCAGCACGGTGTTGGAATGGTTCGATACCGCTAATGAAGATACCGCTGTTCCGGCATTTCAGTATCTTCAGCTGAATGTCAAGGATATTGGCGCTGACGGCTACAATATCTATTCCTATGGTCGCCTCGGCTACGATCTGGCCGATGAACTCAGCAACAACAGTAACTATGCCGACAGCCGCCTCTACCTTGCCTACCTTGAGAAGCGTGAATTCTTAACCAGCGCTCTCGATTTTCGCCTCGGACGCCAGTTTATTTCCACTACCGCCGGTGCCTCAGTTATGGATGGCCTGCGTCTTGATTACCGACTGATGGACAACTACCAGTTCACCATCTT
>CAZMFD010000058.1:14839-17651 GCA_964565445.1 uncultured Geobacteraceae bacterium | reverse complement strand
CCTCCGACCCCCTCGTCCCGAACGAGGTGCGCTACCAGGCTGCGCTACGCCCCGACATGTGCTATGGCGGCCATATTTAGCACCGCTCT
Organism: uncultured Geobacteraceae bacterium; assembly: GCA_964565445.1. GTDB lineage: Bacteria > Desulfobacterota > Desulfuromonadia > Desulfuromonadales > Geopsychrobacteraceae > Pelovirga. Next base: position 17,562 of record CAZMFD010000058.1, on the reverse strand, counting down.
CGGTCAAATGCAAGAGAGATTTGCCGCTGTCAATTAGTCAATCTGCTGCAATTGTTTCATCATCATCTCTGCCAGGCCGATACCACCCTGACGAGCAGTGGCTTTGGCAGCTTCAAGATCCTGCATCTGGACAAAAGTATCTTCAGCATTGGTGCGCGGAATCAAGCCATCATCGGGGATGGTGCTACGCATTTCCTTGTACATCTGCTGAATAAAGATCGCCTCAAACTCCTGGGTCAACTCTTTCAAGCGCGTCGGATCCTGCTCTCCGGGCGCCTTACTTGGACTTGGCGCACTGGTAGCCTGTCGCATTATCGAAGCCGTATCAAAACCGTGATTAATGTCCATAAAACTGTCTGCTGTCTGCCGCTTCGCGGCGGAAAATTATATGAGTGAACGGTGAGCGGTAAGCGGTGAGCAGTGAAAAGCTTACGATTTACTGCTCACGGCTCACCGATTAAAGAACCACCAAATCCGCGTACAAGGCTCCCGACGCCTTAATCGCTTGGAAGATGGCGATCAGATCGCGCGGGGTGGCGCCGATGGCGTTGAGGGCTGAGGCGACATCACCAATACTGACCCCTTGCTCCATCACGACCAGGTTCCCCATCTCTTCAACCACTTCAATCTCGGTTTCCGGGATGACCACGGTCTGCCCTTCTGAAAGCGGAAGGGGCTGGGAAACCCGGGCCGACTCACTGATGACCAGGTTGAGATTACCGTGGGAGACGGCCACTGTCGAAATCCTGACACCTTCGCCCATGACGATCGTACCGGTGCGCTCATTGACAACAATTCGCGCAATTGTATCGGGAGTGATCCGCAATTGCTCAACCTCGGCAACAAATTCAACAACATTGTCGCGAAATTGCGGTGGGACCAAAATTTCCAATTGTCCGGCATCAAGTGAGCGCGCTAATGAACTGCCAAAATGCTGATTAACCGCATCACGCATACGTGAGACGGTAGTGAAATCAGAGTTTTTCAAGCGATAGTTGAGATTGTCGGTTTCACCAAACACGTAAGGCACTTCACGCTCAACAAAGGCACCGCCAGGAATCCGGCCGGAAGTCGGATGGTTTTTCTGCACTGTTGCCGCCTTGCCGCCAAAGGCCAACGAACCGACCACCAGCGGACCCTGAGCGACCGCATAAACATTGCCATCAGCGGCATTTAGCGGGGTCATCAGCAGGGTCCCCCCAGCGAGGTTATCAGCATCCCCGACCGAGGAAACACTGACATCGATGGTGCTGCCGGCACGGGCAAAGGGAGGCAGTTCGGCGGTAACGATGACTGCCGCGACATTATCCACCTTGACCAGCGCGGGATTAACCGCCACCCCCAGGCGCTCCATCATGTTGACCAGTGACTGCACGGTAAAGCGCGTACTGGCACTATCTCCGGTACCGTCTAGACCAACGACCAGACCGTAGCCTACCAGCTGGTTCGACCGTACACCTTCAAGTTGAGCCAATTCCTTGATCCGTGAGGCTTCAGCATTCGCTGACAGGAACATACCCGACACCAGCATCAGTGCGATCAACAATGTGATTGTTTTATTTGTCATGATGATACTCCCGGTTACCGATGCCGTTGCTAAAAAGGCCAGACCTGATCAAGAACCTGCACCAGCCAGCCCTGTTGCTGTTTGTCACTGATCACCCCTTTGCCGACGTAGGAGATACGGGCATTGAGAATATTCTGTGAGTCAACCAGGTTACGAGCTGAGACATCGGATGGCCTGACAATACCGGTCAGCTGTACAATCTGCATCTCGCGATTGACAGTGACGGTTTTGTTCCCTTCGATCCGCAGATTACCATTGGGCAGAATCTCCACCACCTGGGTGGTCAGAGTCGCGGTGAGGGCTTCTTTACGCTCAGTTTTACCACCGCCGTCAAACTCGTTGCTGGCGCTGGCATTAACGATACCAGAGGGACTACCACCGATAAAATCGCCGATATCAGTTTCGAGGCCAAAGAGGTTGGTAATCCCGGCCGACATGGTGCTGTTGCGTCCGGTCTCGGTTTTGGCCTCCTTGCTGGCACTGGCGTTTTCTGAAATCACCACGGTAACAATGTCGCCAACGGTCGTGCCTTTCATATCGGCAAAAATCCCACCGCGACTGGTCGTCCACAATGAACCTGCGGTCTGCGGCGGCGCCGGTTCAGAAATTACCGGTGCAATCGGTTCCACCTCGGCCAGATTAGCTGACCTGCCCGGCATGGCACAGGCAGTAACAACAAGAAGCAGTGGCAGCAACAATAGATTTCTTAACATGGCTATAACTCCACTCTCACCAGTCCGGGAGCAACGACCCGACTGATCACTTCGCGCGATGATCCGGTATTAAGCACCTTGATCGATTCACCCTCACGTCCATCCTGACGCGCTTCACCGACCGCTGACAGCGTCATTCCAGCCTGGTGGACTTCGATAACTACCCGCTCACCGCGCTTGACCAACGGCGGATATTCCACCTGCTGTCCCTGTAGCGGTTGACCCAGGCGCACGGTGCGCTTGACGATTTTTCCGACAGCCTCAGCGCTATCAAAAATCGGTTCAGATAGCCGCGAAATATCCTGATAGCGCATCTCCATCAGATTGTCGGTTAACATGGTGCCGCGTCGCAGACCTTCTTTGGCGACAGCAATCTCAGCCATGGCTTCGATCTCGACACGAATCGACTGATTGCTGACAATCTGGTCATCAACCCGGGTCAT
>CAZMFD010000058.1:7475-14739 GCA_964565445.1 uncultured Geobacteraceae bacterium | reverse complement strand
CATCGTCAGCAGGGTGAGCATGTGATGTCTCATGTTAAATCCTTATCAACGCACCAGCTGGCTGGTAATCGACAGCATCTCGTCTGCGGTTTTGATGGTTTTAGAATTGACTTCATAAGCACGCTGGCCGGCGATCATATTGACCATCTCTTCCATGATGTTAACATTTGACCCTTCGAGAAAGCCCTGCGACAGACTACCAAAACCAGCGTCTCCAGGGGTTCCGGCAATGGGCGCCCCGGTCGTCGGGGTTTCGGAATAGAGGTTGCGGCCCAGACTCTTCAAGCCCGAAGGATTGCCGAAGCGGATCAGTTCAATAACGCCGACCTCGGTGGGGGTGCTTTCACCATCGAGCAGCACATCAACCGTACCGCCACTGCCGATGGAAACGCTGGTCGACCCCTCAGGAATGACGATTTCAGGAATCAGCGGAAAACCGTCAGATGTTACCAGGCGGCCGGTACTGTCCTTTTTCATCGCCCCGGAACGGGTGTAGGCATCAGTTCCATCGGGAAGAATGACCTGAAAGAATCCAGGGCCCTCGATCGCCACATCGAGTTCGCTTTCGGTCTGAATAAAGTCACCGGAGGTAAAGACTTTCTGCACGGCGGCCACCCTTGATCCCAGACCAATCTGGATGCCGGTGGGGACTTCGCCGCCATCGATACCCGCACCGGCGGCGCGGGTGGTCTGGTAGAGAATATCCTGGAAGTCCGCCCGGCTCTTTTTAAAGCCGGAGCTGTTAACGTTGGCCAGGTTGTTGGCGATGACATCCATATTGGTCTGCTGCGACTGCATGCCGGTAGCGGCGGTCCAAAGTGCTCTGATCATGGTGTGACTCCTTTACTCCAGACGCCATAACGGCGCCTCTTTTTATGATTACTGTAACAGTCCCATCTCGGTCGCTTTGGCATTCATATCACTGTAGATTTTAAGTGCCTTCTGGGTCGCTTCAAAAGCGCGCAGATTTGCGGTCATGAGCGCCATTTCTTCCATCAGGTTGACATTTGATCCCTCAAGGCTATTCTGCACCAATTGTGGCTGCGGATGGATCTCAGGCGCAGCATCATCGGCAGGGAGAAACAGATCCTGACCGGCTCGCTGCAATTGCCCGGTATCTGCAAACAGAAACAGGCCAAGCTGCGCAACTTGCTGATCTTCGATCCAGATCGAACCGTCACCGAGGATATCGATATCCGGGCGATCAAGGATAATTTCTTCGCCATTAGGACCGGTGACCGCATAACCATTGCTGTCGATGAGCAATCCCTCACCGTTGAGTTGGAAACTTCCCTTGCGGGTATAAGCCAATTCACCATCCGGACGCTGTATTTGAAAGAACCCCTCACCATTGATGGCAACATCAAGGGGTTTCCCGCTGTGCTCAAGGTGGCCGGGTGAAAAATCAATCTGGTGACCGGTCAACCCGGTAAAATTAGTGGCATTGCTGGCCATCCCGGAGGTTGCTTCGCCCAGCCGGGCGGCAAAGGTGACGGTGCTTTTTTTGTAACCGGGGGTGCGGGCGGAGGCGAGGTGCTCACTGATGTTGTCGAGCTTGTGCATCCGTGCGACGGCTCCCGATAGTGCTGCATATTTTCCGTCTGCCATGGTGTTTCTCCACATTTTGTTGGACATTAGCCTTGTCGACTGTTAGCGATCGAAACTTTATGCTTTTGACCAGACTCGGTAGCATCCTACCGACCATTAAAGAGCTCAGCGCTTGACCCGTGCCAATTGCATCACCTGTTCCACCTCAGCTGGAGCCATATTCAGCACCTCGGCAATACTGTCAACACTTTGACCCTGAGCGGCCAGGGCTACGGCGTAACGGTACTTATCTGCCTGTCCTTGCGGTTTAACGGCATTATTTTCCTGGAGCTTTGCCTTCAGTTCTTGATGACTTTCCTGCTGAATTTTTTCAGCATCATTCAAATGGGCTGAAAACCTATTGGTTACCGATGCTAAGGGTTGATCTTTTTGCAAATCATCTATGTGTTTCAATGTTGTTGCCAGGGTTTTTAGCTGTTGTCGCAGGGCACTCAAGGCCTTGCGTTGCCATAGTGCCATCAGTAATGCGATCACCGCGGCGACCAGTGCCACCAGGCTCATAACTGCCGCTGCTGTCATCTTAACGGCCTTGCCCCAGGGCATTGATACTGCGCTTCATCTTGACTTTAAGTTTTGCCAGCCCCTGGGTGTGCAACTGGGAAATTCGCCCCTCGGTCAGCTCCAGCACATCGGCAATTTCCTTCTGTGAAAGTTCTTCGTAATAGAGCAGGGCAATGACCAACCGCTCTTTTTCTGACAGTTCATCGAGATGTCCGGCCAGTTCGCGGGTCAGCTCGTCGGCCTCCATCCGCTGCTGCACGTTAACCTGAAAGGTGTCTTCGAGATTGTCGATAAAGGACTTGCCGTTACTCTCTTCCTGATCGATCTGATCATCGAGACTGACATAGCCCAATTGGCTGACCTGGAACTGCAGTTCACGAAAATCGTCCAGCGCCATCTCCATGGCAACAGCAACTTCTTCATCCTGCGGGACACGACCAAGACGCTGCCCCAGGCTTTCGATGGCACGATTTAGACGGGTCTGTTTTTCCCGCAGGGTGCGCGAAAACCAGTCCATGCGGCGTACTTCATCAAAGACTGCACCACGGATTCGGCGCTCGGCAAAGGTCTTGAACAGCACCCCACGGCGTGGATCAAAACGGTTAGCCGCATCCATCAAGCCCATCAGTGCGGCGCTGCGAATATCGTCACGATTAACAAAGGAAGGAACCTGGGTCATCATCCGATCGACGAGAAAATCGACGAGGGCAAGATGAGCCTCGATCATTTTTTCGCGCTCAGCCGGCCCCGGTGGACCGTATCCGTTCTGACTGTAGGTCATCAGCTTGCCTCCGCACCGACACCAAGAAACTGTTTCCAGAAAAACTGCAGAGTCCCCTGGGCCTGATTGTTCTGTGGTATTTCCATCAGGGTTTCTGCCAGATCCACAAAGGACTTAGCGACCTTGCTGTCAGGATACAACTCAATCATCACCTGCTGCTGACGCACCGAATCATGCATTTTGCGATCAAAGGGAATCGCCCCTAAATAGTCGATAAAAATATCAAGATAGCGCCCCGATACCATGGTCAGTTTTTCAAAGACATCGAGCCCTTCATCGGCACTGCGCACCGAATTGACGGCGAGCAAAAAACGCTTCTGGTGATACTGGGTTGACAGCAACTTCATCAGTGCGTAGGCGTCGGTAATCGCGGTCGGCTCAGGGGTGGTAACGACAAGGATGTCCTGCGCAGCGACGTTGAAGTAGGTGACATTGTCAGAAATCCCGGCCTCGGTATCGATCAGCACGACGTCAAAGTGTTCGTCAAGAGCATCCAGGGCATCAATCAGCTGCATCTTCAGTTGGCCGTCAAGCCGGGTAAACTGTTGCACCCCGGAACCGGCAGGCAGAATCTTCAAGCCATGAGGACCTTCAACCATGATGTCATCGAGGGTACGCTCACCGTTGAAAAAGTGATTAAGATTGTAGGGCGGCGATATTCCCAGCACCACATCGACATTGGCCAATCCCAGGTCGGCATCAATGATCAGAACTTTTTTACCCAGGCGCGCCAGGGCCACTGCCACATTCGAAACAACCGCGGTCTTACCGACTCCGCCCTTACCACTGGTGGTGGAAATAACACGGGTCGCGGGCATCTGTAGTTCGCTGGTGACCTTGTTCTGCTGATTGCTCATCTGTCGCAGGGTCCCAGCCTGATCGGGAGTACTCATCATACGGCTATCCTCCGGGCATCACCAAAAGATCCCATCACCAGTTCGGCTACCAACTGTGGATCAGCAGGCAGCAGATCTTCCGGCACCTTCTGCCCGTTGGTCAGGCAGCCGATCGGCAGATTGGTCTTCAACGGTAGATTGATCAGGCTGCCACACTGGTCAGCTTCGTCCAGTTTGGTGAAAATCAGGCGGCTGATCGGCAACTTGCTAAAGGCCTCAAAGCTCTTATGCTGCAGGCTGTCAGCGGTTGGCGCGGCCAGTACCAGGCAGTTTTCAACACCACTGTGGGCACCGAGAAAACTGTTCAATTCATCGATACGTGCCTCGTCCTTGGGGCTACGCCCGGCAGTATCAATCAGAATCAGGTCTTTATCGCGATGACGCCGAAAGGTTTCCTGTAATTGTTCCGGGGAGAACACCACGTCGACGGGAATCCCCATGATCTCGCCGTAGACCTTGAGCTGCTCAACAGCAGCAATCCGATAGGTATCAATGGTCACCAGGGCAACCCGGGCACCGCTTTCGGACATGGCCTTGGCTGCAAGTTTAGCGATGGTGGTGGTTTTACCAACACCGGTAGCTCCGATAAGAGAAATCTTTTTCTGTGCTTGCCCGGGCTGCCACAGGGCCTCATTGGACTGCACCAGGCTCGCCAGGATAGTACCTAAAAATTCGCGCTGCTGGTGGAGGTCAAGACGCTGCCGGGAGGTCATCCGCACAGCGGCATAAGCAGCAATGGTCGTTGCTGAGTCAGCATCGATACCGCGCTCCTGCAGCAAAGCTACCAAGGGGTCGGGATGCTCACTGGTTGTTATCGTCGTGAGTGGTCTTGGCACCGAACCTGCTCTGGCCTTGCGTACCTCAACCGCCGGCGCAGAGGATTCCGCTACGGTAGTGGGTGGTGGTTGTACCTGAGCCTGTGCTTGTGCCTGGGTCAGCTGAGTCATCAATTCTTTGAGTTGCTCAATTTCGGCCTTGAGCTGACTGATGCTCTGGGACTCAACCTGGGCACGCAACTGGCGCAATTCTTCGTTAAGCCGCGGATCAACAGCCGATTCTTCATTTGCCAGAGGCTCGGGCGGGGCCGAGCGGCGACCGGACAGACTGACAACCTCATCCTCAAGGGTTTCGACCCGGTTTTCCGACGAAACGGGTCGTGACGCAGTCGCAAAACGCTGAGCACCATAACCGTCGCGTGTCGGTACTGACGGGTGTCTCATCGAAGGTGACTCGACAGCAGCGGTGACTTCAATGGTCTGACGACCGAGAACGCCGAGCCCTTTTTTCCTCAGGGTGCGGGTTGATAAAATCAACGCCTCGGCACCTAAGGTGTCTTTTACCTGCTTGAGGGCTGCGGCCATGGTGTCTGCTTCAAATGTTTTAACCAGCATTGACGGTCACCGTTCCTACTGACCGCACCTTGAGATGGGGCGCGATCTCATTGTGAGAGATAATTGCCAAACCAGGCAGATAACGTTCAGTCAACCTTTTGACATGGAGTCGGATTGTTGGCGTGCACAACAGAACCGGATTACCACCGGCGGCATTCTGCAACGCCTGGCTCAGACTGTTAATCAAGGCCTGAGCGAAACCTGGCTCTAAAGCCAGGTAGGAGCCCTGTTCCGTGCTGTGCAGGGCTTCCTGGATACGGGTTTCGACATTGCGATCAAAGGTCATCACTTCTAATACCTCATTGTTCTGGCTGTGGCTGCTACTGATGGAGCGTGCCATGGTGGCGCGAACATGTTCGGTCAGTTGATCTGGATCTTGCACAACTGGTGCCCAATCTGCCAGAGTTTCCAAAATAGTTCGCAAATCGCGCACAGATACGCCTTCGCGCAGCAGGTTCTGCAGTACGCGCATAATCACTCCGAGGCTGAGTAGCCCCGGCACCAGCTCTTCCACCAACTTGGGATACTGCTGGGCAAGGTTATCAAGAAGGTTCTGGGTTTCCTGACGACCGAGCAGTTCATGGCTGTGGGTCTTGATCAGCTCACTTAAATGGGTGGCAACCACCGTGGTATTATCAACCACGGTGTAGCCGGAGATCTGGGCCCGCTCTTTTTTATCTTCCGATATCCAGACTGCCGGCAACTTGAACGCCGGTTCGATGGTTTCGATACCCTTGATGACTTCGGTGGCGGTACCCGGGTTCATGGCCAGATAATGGCCCGGCAACAGCTCACCACCACCAATTTTGACCCCTTTAAGGATCAGAGCGTATTCGTTGGGTTTCAGCTGCAGGTTGTCCTTGATATGCACCGGCGGCACAATAAAGCCCATATCAAGGGTAAACTGACGACGAATCGACTTGATCCGCGGTAGCAACTCACCATTCTGCGCCGTATCAACCAGGGGGATTAAGCCATAGCCGACCTCCATCTCAAGCAGATCAACAGAGAGCATTTGTTCGTAATTCTCTTCTTCGATCTGTTTCGGCGGCGGCGCATCGTCAAGTTCCTGTTGCTGCAGTTTCTCCGTATGGGTTTTTGACACCTTCCAGGCCACCATGCCAGTCAGGATCGACAGCAAAAAGAACGGAATTTTAGGTAAACCGGGGATCAGGGCAAAAATCAGCAGAATAGCTGACACCACCCACAAGGAACGTGGATTGACGCTGAATTGACGCTTCATCTCGGTACCAAAATCTTCATCACCGGCAGTGCGTGTCACCATGATCCCGGCGCCGGTAGCAATGATCAGGGCGGGGATCTGCCCGACCAGACCGTCGCCGACGGTGAGGATGGTGTAGTTGGCAGCGGCTTCAGCCACCACCATTCCCTTTTGCATAACACCGATGACAATACCGGCACCAATGTTGATCAGGGTGATAATGATACCGGCGATGGCATCGCCCTTCACAAACTTGCTGGCACCATCCATCGCGCCGAAAAAATCGGACTCCGAGGCGATCTCCTTGCGCCGCGCGCGAGCTTCGTCATCATTGATCAGGCCGGCGTTCAAATCGGCGTCAATCGCCATCTGCTTGCCCGGCATCGCATCGAGAGTAAAGCGCGCTGCCACCTCGGCGACACGTCCGGCACCCTTGGTAATAACCATGAAGTTGATGATGACAAGAATGGTAAAGATAACGATACCAACCACGTAGTTACCACCCACCACGAACTGGCCGAAAGACTGGATAACGCTGCCGGCAGCGCCCGGTCCTTCATCTCCGCGCAACAGAATCAAGCGGGTAGAAGCCACGTTAAGGGAGAGGCGAAACAGGGTGGTAACCAGCAATACACTGGGGAAGATAGCAAAATCCAGGGCGCGGGAGGTATACAGAGCGGTAATAAGAATCAGCAGCGCAATGGTGATATTCAATGATAAAAACACGTCGAGCATGATCGGTGGAACCGGCAGAATCATCAGCATCAGGATCAGCACCAGCCCGAAGGCAATTAATACGTCGGTGCGAATAATCAGCCTGCGCCAGTCGTCCATCGTTGCTAATGTTGCCATGATCTGCTCCTTG
>CAZMFD010000058.1:4387-7375 GCA_964565445.1 uncultured Geobacteraceae bacterium | reverse complement strand
ACTTCAGCCACGGCAGTAAATAATTCCTCAGGAACCTGCTCACCTATCTCCTGCTTGTACAAAGCCCGTGCCAGCGGCTTGTTTTCGATGACAGGAATGTTGTGTTCACGGGCAATTTCACGAATTTTAAAGGCAACATGGTCGGCACCCTTGGCAACAATCGTTGGTGCATCCATGGTTTCCCGTTCATAACTGATGGCAATAGACAGGTGGGTCGGGTTGGTAATAATGACATCGGCCTTGGGAACCTCAGACATCATCCGGCGCCGTGCCTGCTGCATCTGCATGGAACGGATGCGCGATTTGAGCTGCGGGTCGCCCTCGGTCTGTTTATGTTCTTCCTTGACCTCCTGCTTGGTCATTTTCATCTTCTGTTCCATTTCGTATCTGGAAAAAGAAAAATCGATAACCGCTAGCACGATCATGATAGCGCAGGTTTTTGCCATCACTAGAAAGGCGACCTTGGCAAGGAACAACAGGGTCTGATCCAGCTCCAATAGCCCCAGAGAAAGAGCCGTATCAAATTCATTGGCGATGGTCAGATAAGCGACGTAGGCGATCAGCGACACTTTTGCCAGGGACTTGATTAACTCAACCGCCGAACGTTTGGAGACAAACTTCGCCATCCCCTTAATCGGGTCAAATTTACTGATATCGGGCTTAAATACCTTGGTTGAGAGAAGGGGGCCGACCTGCACAAAAGAAGAAAGAAAACCAACGAAAATAGAGACGAAAAAAATCGGCCAGAGTAATTTACCCAGAACGCCGCCCAGACCCCAGGCCAGGGCAACAACATCGGGAGATGTTACCGGGAAATCACGGAGCCTGACGAACGAAACAATATAAAGATGTTCAAGGTTTTCCCAGAAAGGACGTGCATAAAAGAACCATAATAACAGCGACATGGTGAACAGTCCGGCGGTGGCAACTTCCTTGCTCTGGGCCACCTGCCCTTTTTCACGAAAATCATTGCGACGTTTAGCTGTCGCCGTTTCTGTTCGTTCCTGACCTGAATCTTCTGCCACGCTGTTCTCCCGGAGTCGATCACTGCCATCACCGTTGTGCTGCCCTTTTCTTACAGTTTAATCAGTGCCGGTTTTTTGGCACGATCCCACAAGAAAGCTACAGCAGGCTGAACAGTCGCAAGAATCGTTCCGGAAGTGCGGCAAATTCTCCCTGAAGAATAGCGGCAAAGACCCCGAAGGTCAGACCCATGATGATAAACGACAAACCGATGTTTAATGGGAAGGAAAGCATAAAGACATTGAGCTGGGGGAAGATCCTGGTCATAAAACCAAGGGTCAGAGTTACCAGAATAAGAATCGCCATGATCGGTGCCACCAGCCGAACACTCAGAATCAGAGCATGATTGGAAAGTTCAATCATCATCGGAATAGCGCCACCAGAGAGATCAAGCCCACCTGGCGGTAACATGGTAAACGAGGAGACAATGGCTTCAAGAAAAAGATGATGGGCATTTAACGACAGGAATAACAGAATAGCGAAAATCCCCTGAAACTGGGAAATCAGCGCCACTTGCTGTTGAGTGCTCGGGTCGAATATGTTAGCAGCGGCAAAGCCCATTTGATAACCGATAATGGAACCGGCAAATTCCGCCGCCATGAAGATCAGCTGAGCAATAAAGCCGACCAATAGACCGAAAATAACCTCAGCAGCGACAATGATTGCCATATCAGCGACGTTCAAGGATGTGTCAGGCAGAACACTCTGCACAACCGGATAGGTCAACAGAGCAAACATCACTGCTACCCCGATTCGCATCTGCGGTGGAATCTGCCCGCCGCTGAACACGGGAATGACCGCAAAAACTGCTGCAACCCGGGCCAGACAGATGAGAAACCCCTGAACCAGGGTTGTTGTAAAAATCGGCAATTCCATCCGTTGCTCGCGTCAGGGGGTGATATTGGGAAGGTGATTAAAAATAGAAATCAAAAACGCCGAGGCTTTTTGCAAAATCCAGGGGGCAAAAATCAGCAGGGAGACAAAAACCCCGACGATCTTGGGGATAAAGGTCATGGTCTGTTCATTGATCTGGGTCGCCGCTTGAAAAATACTGATAACCAGGCCGATAGACAATGCTGCAATCAACATCGGCGCCGCACACATAAGTGTCGTTTCGATAGCCTGGCGGCCTATATTAACCACAAATTCCGGAGACATACGCGATCCTTCTGATTAATTCAGCGATGCAGTGCAAGCTGGAAACTAGCCGAAGCTCTGAACCAGCGAACTAACAACCAGTGACCACCCATCCACCAGGACAAACAGCAGAATCTTGAAGGGCAGCGACACAATAATTGGCGGCAGCATCATCATCCCCATCGCCATCAGAATGGAGGCGACAATCATGTCGATCATCAAAAAGGGGACAAACAATAAAAAACCCATCTGAAAAGCACGTTTGAGTTCCGACAGCATAAACGCCGGAATCAAGGTCAACATGCCAATATCTTCCATGGTCTCGGGTTGTTCTGCCCCGGAAATATCAACCAGCAATTGAAGATCCTTTTCCCCGACCTGGGAAAACATGAAATTACGCATCGGTTCAAGAGCCAGAGGGACAGCGTCCTGTTGACTGATTTCTTCGTTGAGATAAGGCTGCAGTGCCTCGTCATTAATCTGGGTAAACACCGGTGCCATGATAAAAAAGGTCAGAAACAGCGCCAAACCAACGACAATCTGATTGGACGGAGCCTGTTGGGTGCCCATCGCCTGGCGGACAAATGACAAGACAATGACAATCCGGGTAAAGGCGGTGGTCATCAGCAAAATCGCTGGCGCCACCGACAGGATCGTCAACAGAATCAGAATCTGCAGAGCAGTCGACACTTGTGCCGGCTCAGTGGCTTCACCAATCCCCAGAGTGATGGTTGGCAACCCCTGGGCTTGCGCTGTCAGCGGCAATAACAAGACCAGCAGCATAAGCGTTACGCGCCATTTCATGGCTGTTTCTCCTGGGCTGCATGG
>CAZMFD010000058.1:0-4287 GCA_964565445.1 uncultured Geobacteraceae bacterium | reverse complement strand
CCAGCAGCATAAGCGTTACGCGCCATTTCATGGCTGTTTCTCCTGGGCTGCATGGAGGCTGTCACTGAAGCCCTTTTTTGTCGGTTCCAGGCGCCCGAGATTCTCGATGCGATCGTGGGTCATCCCCAGGAGAATTTCTTCGTCGCGAACCTTCACTACACACAAAAATTTTCTCCCACCGAGGGGACGAGTCTCAATAATCTTAATAACTTCGCTTTTATTCTGCGGTAAAAAACCAAAACCACGGCGGCTGGCGGCATAAAACAGCAGTAACAAACCGACAACAACACCCAGCGCTGCTACCATTTTCAGACTCGCGGCAAGCAAGCTGGGCTCTTTTGCTGCAGTCTCAGCTAACGCCGTGACAGGAACGAGCAGAATCATCAACATAATCGCTGTAGGCATCGGCTTAACCCAGGTTCTCGATGCGCTCGGACGGGCTGACAACATCGGTCAGGCGCAAACCGAACTTTTCATTGACCACCACCGCTTCACCACGAGCTATCAGCCGCGAATTAACATACAGGTCCAACGGTTCACCGGCCAGTTTGTCCAGTTCGATCATGGAACCTTCCTGCAATTGCAGCAGATCACGGACCAGAATGCGCGAACGACCGACCTCAACCGCAACTTCGAGGGGGATATCGAGGAGCAGATCAATCCCTCGGTCTCTCATCGGGCTGGGTGCAGATGCTTTGGGGGTTGGATTACTATCGTCACTCATTGTTCTCCTCCACCGGGAATACGTCCCGAAATACGAACGGCTTTTTTGTTCCCCTGAACGCCCACCATCCCTAAGAACTTGGAGCGTTCTTCGATCGACACCTTGACCGGGGTTTCCGGTTTAATCCCCAGATCGATCACATCCCCGACCTGAAAATTGAGGATATCCCGTACCCGTAGAGACAAGGACGCCAATCTGACTTCTACCTCGACCTCCATGTGATTAAGCTCTTCACAGACCAACTGCTGCCAGCGGGTACTTTGCAACGAACTGGCGGGAACGGCTTTTAGTTTCTGTTTTTTCTGCAGTGGCTCAAGGGTCAGATGGGGGATGACCAGGGTAATATGGCCCTCGAGATTTTCGATAGCGACCTTGAAATGGGAAACTGACACCCCAACTTCCGGATCGACAAAATTTAACAACCGCAGGTTACTGACCACTTCAACCAGTTCTGCCTTGACCGCCTCCAGCTGACCAAATCCTTTATTCAACTCCGGACAAGCAGAAACAATCACATCGCGCAGCACATTCAATTCGATAGCACTTAACGGGCGCTCGGGAATCAGTGCCTGTCCCTGGGAGTTGCCACCAAGCACCATTTCCATCAGCGAGAAAGCCAGCTGCTCGTCAAATATCAATAGACCGCCACCGGTTAATGGTTCAAGCTGAAGTACGCCGATGGCCCCACGACCGGACAATCGTTGCAGCAGAGTATCAAAGGACATGGATTCCAGCGCTTCAAGCTTGATATGGGCGGCGCGCTGAAAGCGGGTAGATAAGGACATGGCGTAGTTACGGGCAAAATTGTCAAGGATCAGATCAAAATTGCGTAGTCGCCAACCTTCCGTTCCACTGCTACGGAACAGGTTACAGTTCTCTACCGGCTTCGCTGCAGCAGGCTGAACGCCGTCCTCAGCGGCGGTTTCGACATCAACCTGACCCTGGCGAACCGCCGAGAGCAGATCGGCAATTTCTTCTTTACTGAGGATCTTTTCCACGAGGCTGTCCTTTACTGAACAACAAAATCAGTAAAATAGATACGCTTGACCTTGCCGACCATCAGCAGGCTGTTGACGCGGTTAAGCAGTTCTGCCCGCAATTGCAGGCGACCTTGCAAGTCACTGAGTTCAGCGAAGGTTTTGTTACCGATCAACAGCAGAATCGCATCCTTGACCTGCGGCATGCGCTGGGTCAATTCGGTGGCAGCCTCAGGGGTATCAGCTTCGAGGGTAATGGCCGCCTTGAGGTATCGCACCTCGCCCTGATCGAGAATGTTGACAATAAAACTTTCAAGATCGACCATTGGCCCGATCTCCTTGGCTTGACGCTCAAGCTCGGCCTGTTCCTGCTCAGGAGTCAGGTTTGGTTCTTCTTGACTGTTCAAGAAAAAAAAGGCTCCAATCCCTGCACCAATCAGCAGGACCACAACGGCAGCAATAATCATGATCAGCTTCTTTTTGGAGCCGCCGCCCGCTTCGGCTTTTTTTTCCGGTTCTTTTGCCATTGATTTACCCTTCCCTGGTCAGAACTTGATCGTCTGAAAACTTAAGTTTTTGTTTAAAAAGGCGCCTGATCCCGTGCATCAATCAAAAAGGGCAGTTCCTGCTGTGGATCTCCCTGGCTTTCCAGGACAAATTCGACCCGCCGGTTCAGTATCCGCTCGCGCTCGCTGAGGTTGGGAAACAGCGGTCGATGGGATCCGTAGCCGGTCGCCGAGATCCGCGATAACGGCAACAACTGATCACTGACCATAAAACGCAATACCGATACCGCACGAGCAACAGACAATTCCCAGTTCTGCATGTCTCCACCAATATCATCGGTGTGCCCCTCGATCTTCACGTTAAGCGGCAGCGGGCGTACCAGTTCAGCCACCTTGCGCAGGACCGGATCGGCATCCGGACTCAAGGTCGACTGCCCGGAACTGAAGAGGATCGCTTCGTCGACACGCAGTACCACGGCACCACGATCCTTGACCAGTTCAATCTGCCGATCGAGTTTAAGTTCGCGCAACTGGGTACGCAATCGTTGATAAACCCGAGCGTTAAAATCATCGTCGATGGGAACCCGAGACATGACTTGTGGTGGGGCAACTTCCGTACGGGTACTGCTTTCCAGCACGCCAACGCCGAATGCTCCCGACAGGGATTCCGCAGCCTGCTGAAAACGCACCTGATCAAGGGTAGCCATGGACAGCAACAGAACAAAAAAAGTCAACAGCAGGGTCATCATATCGCTGAATGTGACCATCCACAGGGGCGCACCCGCCATCGGCTTTTTTGTTTTTTTTTCCATCGGTCAACTCACTTAGCCAAAGTTGCTCTGGCGCTCTTTGGGTGAAACAAATGCATGGAGACGCTGTTCCATCAAACGTGGATTTTCACCTTCCAGGATGGCCTTCATCCCCTCGGTAACCAAGGTCTTGTTGAGCACCTCGCTGGCCGATCGGAGTTTCAGCTTGCCGGCAATCGGATTCGCAATAATATTGGCGATAATGGCACCGTAAAAAGTGGTGAGCAACGCAACCGCCATAGCCGGACCAATGGTAGAAGGATCATCCATCGTCTGCAGCATCTGCACCAGACCGATCAGAGTGCCGATCATCCCCATGGCCGGTGAATATGCCGCAAAGGTAGCGAATATTTCCGCTCCCTTGTCATGGCGTTCCATGACATATTCAATTTCACGCTCGAGCATCTCCTTGAGAGCTTCAGGTTCCTGACCGTCAACGGCCATCTGCAGCCCCTTAAGAAAAAACTCATCATCAATATCATTCATCACCGACTGTAACGATAAAATTCCTTCTTTACGCGCCTTACCGGCGTAGGTAATCAGCCGCGAGATGGTATCAACCGGTGAGTGGGTCTTGTGCATAAAGGCTTTGCTGGCCACCTTGACCGCCCCGAGGATATCGCCAAAGGGGAAGTGTACCAGAACAGTACCCAATGTTCCGCCGAGAACGATCGTCAGGGCGGCAATGTCGATAAAAATCAACAGAGAGCTGCCCTGCATGATGGCGGAGACCATAAGGCCGAAGGCGGCAATCAAGCCGACAATTGTTGCCAGATCCATAGGTATCCTCGAAGTGGCGTGGTCGCAAAAGATCGTTGACATGAATTAGACGCCGCACGATCTATCAATTTCAACAAATAACAGCGGTCAATCGTTGTTTGAAGCAGGTATCATGCCATTATCAATAAAAATATATAAATTGGCTATTTTGTCTTTATTTCAGGCAGTTGCACAGCAAATACAAATCCATTAAAAAATAAAAAAGGTGCCGCCGGGACAGATTCCGGCGGCACCTTGGGCCTGGGTCAGAATTTTGACCGGTGCGCTTAACGCTTGAGGTTAATGACTTCCGCCAGCATTTCGTCTGTCGTGGTGATAGTTTTCGAGTTGGCCGAGAACCCCCGTTGGGTGGTAATCATCTTGACAAACTCGGATGCCAGATCAACATTGGAGAGTTCCAGCGCGTTGGTAAAGATATTACCAACCCCGGAGCCAACGGTACCGATAACCGGCACCCCTGATGAGGTGCTCTGAGAGTACATGTTGTTGCC
>CAZMFD010000057.1:0-18099 GCA_964565445.1 uncultured Geobacteraceae bacterium | reverse complement strand
TCAACTTAGTTATTAAATCTGAATGATCATTGGGAGGCTCTTTTGAGCCTCCCTTCTTTTTTGGGGGCTTCAGGGTGACTGTTCCGGCTCGGTAGGCTATACTTATGAGGTTAGGGTAGCAATTAATAGCTTAAAAAAAGTAAAATTATCAACCTCAAGGAGAATGAAAATGATCAACAAATTGGTAAATCTGGCACTTGTTGTTGCGCTGCTGGTCGGGGTAGCTGGATGTGCAGCCAATACAACTCATGAGCAAACAAAAAAAGGTGCCGGCATCGGCGCAGTTCTTGGTGCCGCCTCCGGGGCCATCATCGGTTATCAGAGTGATAAAAGCAGTGGCGCATTGCGTGGGGCCTTGATTGGCGGCGCTGCCGGTGGTGCTCTGGGTGCTGGTGTCGGTTCCTATATGGATAAGCAGCAGACCGAATTTGAACGGCAGCTTGCTAATGAACAGGCCCAGCATGAGATAGAAATTGAACGTCAACAGAATGAGATTCTTAAGCTGACGATGAGTAGTGAAGTCGGTTTTGATTTTGACTCAGCGACGGTCAAGCCCAGTTTTTACTCTTCCCTCAACAAAATTGCCGATATTATGAATCGTTACCAGCAGACGGATATTGCTGTTGTCGGTCATACCGACAGTACCGGTAATCCGGACTATAATTTACGTCTGTCCTTGCGGCGGGCGAACGCAGTTGCTGATTATCTGATGGATCAAGGGGTGGCACGTTACCGATTGTCAACTGAAGGTCGCGGCCAACTTGAACCGATTGCAAGTAACCAGACGGCTTCCGGTCGGGCTGAGAATCGGCGGGTGGAGATTTATGTGATTCCGAATTGATTTTATTGCCTCGGAGCAAATTATACTGCATATGCAAGGGCAATTAACATATTATTGAATATATAAGGGGCGCAGTTTTCGCGCCCCTACTCTTTTTTTTTTCACCTTACTTTTTTTCTTTTTCCTTGCGGGTTGCGTAGATCAACAGTTTCTGATCAGTGAAGCTTTCGACTTCACCGGCGAATGATTCAATTTTGAAAAAATCGTGAACATTAGGCGATGCTTCCATAAAGAATTTATTCAGCTCCTGAATTTTGGCGCGATTTAATCCGGCTGTTTTTACCCACTCCTGAAAATCATGAACTTTTGGAATAGTTAGTGTTTCCTGCAGAATCAGTTCGGCATCCTCAATCATCTGCCGCCATTCCTCATTACTGAAAGCCTTGACGTGGGTTGGATTGCGCAATTGTTCCATGGCTTGGAAGAACTCGGCAATTTCCGGGTTTTCCGGTAGCAAGGTGTCAATGATTACCATGCGCCCACCACGGCGTAAAACCCGGTGAAATTCACGCAGGGCCCGCGGGACATCGGCAAAATGGTGCGATGCAATGCGGCAGGTCAGCAGGGTAAAGGAGCCGGCAGGAAAGGGAAGATCTTCAGCGTCAGCCTCGCGAAAAATGACATTGTCGACAAGACCCTCTTCGGCGATATGTTCCTGAGCTTTTTTGAGCATCTGCATGGTCAGATCGGATGCAACAACCTGGCGTACCATTGGTGAAAAGTATAGCGCCATATGGCCACCCCCGCAGGCAACATCAAGCATGTTATCATCCTGGCTCGGTTGGAGCAGGCGTGCCGCCTCCTCAAGATCCTGCCCGCCGGTAAAATGTGCTGCTTCGACAAAAGCAGTGGCGGTTCTACCGAACTGTTCACGAATTCGATTTTTAAATTTTTTGTCCATTGGTACGTCCTGTCGGAGTATTTTTTTCAGCCAGTATAGCATCAAAGTTTGCTATTTTAGCAGATAATGACCGTTGGAAATTATTTTTGCCGGTAATTTTTTTGAACCCTTTTTTTTACAGTTGTTATTCAGGTCAAGGATCTGGTTCAACTGAAGGATCTGTAGATGAAAAAGTGTCAGGTGGGCCCGGAAACCAAGCGTGTATTGCTGCAAGGACATCCGTGGGTTATCGCTGATCGTTACACCCGCCAATGGCCCAAGGTGGCAAACGGGGAACTGGTGAAGTTGATTGATGAACAACGACAACCTTTGGCGGTGGCAATCTGTGATCCGCAAAACCGGATCGTTGCCCGCTGTCTTTCTGGCGAACCGGTAAGCATCAGCGCTTGCTGGTTGGAAAAACAATTCCAGGGGTGTCTGGCCCTTCGCCGTCACGCGCTGCTGGGCGATAGTGATTGTTATCGCCTGGTAAATGGTGAAGGCGATGGGCTACCGGGGGTAACGGTTGACCGCTATGGTGATTACCTGGTGCTGCAACTTTATACCACAGCGTGGGAAGTATATCTCAGTGATCTGGTGGCGGCGCTGGAAAAGGTTTTTGCGCCTGCCGGTATCTATTTGAAATATCGTCCACAACAAACGCGCAAACTTGAAGCGCAGAATAAAAGCCGCCAGGTCAATGAACTCCTTGCCGGGATCCATTCCCCTGATTTTTATCAGGTGAAGGAAGATGGTTTAAACTATCAAGTCAATCTTCAGCGTGGGCTCCACACCGGCTTATTTCCCGATCAGCGGCGCAATCGCCGGGAGTTGGTGCAGCGAATTGGGGGGATGCAGGTGCTTAACCTGTTTGCCTTTACCGGGGCTTTTTCGGTAGCAGCAGCAGCAGCTGGGGCCAGCTGTGTGACCAGCGTTGATGTGTCGGAGAAATATTTAAAGATTGCCCGGGCAAATTTCAGTGCCAATCGAATCGATCCGCAGCAACATGAATTTGTTGTCAGTGACGTGTTTGCCGAGTTGGCAAAAATGCAGTCCGAGGGGCGCCGGTTCGATTGCATTCTGTTTGATCCTCCGTCTTTTTCAACAACCAAGAAAAGCCGGTTTTCTACGCACGGGGGCACCGCTGATCTGGTTTCAGCGATTTTGCCGTTACTGTCTACGGGGGGCTTGCTGGTTGGATCCTCTAATCATCAGAAAGTCTCACTTGATGATTATATAAAGGAACTGCGCCGAGGGACCGGTGCTGGGAATCGACTGAAAACCATTTTTATCGGCAGTCAGCCCGAGGATTTTCCCTGCGATGTCGGTTTTCCTGAAGGGCGTTATCTCAAGTTTGTTATCAATGTGAAAGCATCTTAAGGCCGTAAGCAGGAGGCCCGTTTGAACAGAGTGTCCCGAAAAGTTATGCTTTCCATGGGGATCGCGCTGCTGGGTACAGTTGCCCTGCTGGTGGTGTGGCAGACAAGCCGATGGGTCTATCAAGGCACTCTCGATGGCTTGATTGCCAGCGGCAATGACCGCATGACATTGTATACCGGAACACTACGGAGCGCCCTTGATCACTATGCTTATCTGCCCTATGTCCTGTCGACGAACCAGCAGGTACTTGATCTGTTACAGGGAACGCAAAGTGCTGCGGAGGTCAATATCGCCCTGGAACAGTTGAATATTGAGGCTGGTTGTGAAGCGCTCTATATCATGAATGATCTGGGTACGACTTTGGCATCAAGTAACTGGCGTGACCCTCTTAGCTTTGTTGGCCATAACTATGGGTTTCGTCCCTATTTTTCCCGCTCTAAAGCCGGGGAACGAGGACGTTATTTCGCTATTGGTGCGACCACCGGTCAGCCTGGCTTTTTCATGTCCCATCCCATCCACCAGGGGGAACGAATTATTGGTGTTGCTGCCGTCAAGCTAGATCTCACCGACCTTCAGGATGAATGGCGGGAGGGGGGGGAAACAGTTCTGGTCAGTGACGCCAATGGCGTGTTTTTTCTATCGAGCTATCATAACTGGAGATACCGGACGTTGGAGCCTTTAACCGAGGCCCAGCGGATTCTGATTCAGGCGACGCGCCAGTATGGACGACAACCCCTTGAACTGCTCCCCCTCGAAGGGGTTGATCTGCTCGCGGATGGACAACGGATCGTCACCTTGGAGGGGGTTCGTTATCTGATGATGTCACTGACGTTATATGATCTTAACTGGCAGCTGCATTACCTGCTCCCTCTTGCTGCGGCGCAGGAACGGGCACGTGCCGTGTTGATCATCGGGGTTGTCCTGTCACTGTTGGTGGTTGCTTTGGGGATGTATCTGCGGGAACGGCGGCAGAAATTGATATCGCGACGAAAAGCCCGGGATGCTGTAGCCCTGGTTGATATGAATAAGCGCCTGCAAGAAGAAATTGACGAGCATAACCGGACTGATAAAGCCCTGCGCGAGGCCCAGGCGGAACTTGTCCAATCCAGCAAACTGGCAGCTCTGGGTCACATGGCGGCCGGGATTGTGCATGAATTAAATCAACCGATCGCGGCGATCAGAACCCATGCTGCAAGCGGCCGCTTGTTGCTGGAGCGCCAGCAGACCGACAAGTTAGGTTCTACTTTGACGGCCATCACCAGAATGACGGAGCACCTGGGCTCTATTACCGTGCAATTAAAAACCTTTGCACATAAATCGCCGACGATCCGTGAATCAATTGTATTACAGGAGTGTCTTGAGGATGCGTTGACGATGACGGCCGCGCTGATCAACGAGGCAGGAGTCTCCCTGATAAAAGATCTCCCGGATACCCCTCTGATGATTTACGGGAACCGGGGACGGGTTAATCAGGTCCTGGTTAATCTGATCAGAAATGCCGTCGATGCCATGCGGGCTCAGACGATTAAAAAGGTACATATTTCCATGACCGGCGAGCAGCAGCAGGTTGTTCTATCAATCGCTGATAGCGGTACCGGGATTCGCGATCAGGATATAGAGGAAATTTTTACCCCCTTTTTTACCACTAAAGAAGTAGGAGAGGGCCTCGGGCTTGGGTTGTCGATTTCTTATCGGATTATCACTGACCTTGGCGGATCGATTCGGGTACTGAATAACGAGGAGGGCGGAACGACATTTATAATTTTTTTCCCAGGAGGTTCGGCGGTGGATGGTAGCGATGGTCAGTAACGGGTGTCATGAGGTTGTTCTGGTCGATGATGATCTCGAAATGCGGACTGCGACAGCGCAATGGTTAGAACTGGCGGGCTATCAGGTCAGGAGCTATCCCCATGCCGTTTCAGCCTTGGCGGACATCATTCAGGGGTTACGGGGTGTTATTGTCAGTGATGTCCGGATGCCGAAAATGGATGGTATGGAGTTTCTGGAGCAGGTAAATGCCGTCGATCCCGGTATTCCGGTGGTTCTGATTACTGCCCATGGCGACGTCACCATGGCGGTGGAGGCCATGCGCCAGGGCGCATATGATTTTATTGAAAAACCATTCGATCCGGAACGATTACTTGATGTTATTCGGCGCGCTTGTGAGAAATATCGATTAATTATGGAAAACCGCCAACTGCGCAGGCGTCTGGCCGGTCCGGTTTCCATCGAACAGCGTCTGATCGGCACCAGTGCCGTCATGAAACGTCTGCATGAGGAAATTCTTAATCTGGCGGATACCAATGCTGCGGTATTGATTCAAGGGGAGACAGGAACCGGCAAGGAAGTTGTCGCACGTTGTCTGCATGATTTCGGAACGCGTCAGGAACAACGTTTTGTCGCTGTCAACTGTGCCGCTGTCCCGGACTCGGTATTTGAGAGCGAGTTGTTTGGTTATGAAAAGGGGGCTTTTACCGGTGCCGATCAGCAGCGGATCGGACGCTTTGAATATGCGAACAAGGGCAGTCTCTTTCTTGATGAAATCGGCTCCATGCCGATCGCGTTGCAGGTGAAAGTGTTACGTGTTCTGCAGGAGCGCGAATTACTCAGGGTCGGCAGTAATGAGCCGCAACCCCTTGATATCCGCCTGATCTGTGCTACCAATAAAAATCTGCGGGAAGAATGCAACGCCGGGCGTTTTCGCGAAGACCTGTTTTATCGTATCAATGTGGTAGAATTAAATATCCCACCTTTGCGGGATCGAAGTGAAGATGTTTTGCACTTGTTCGACTTTTTCGTTGGCCAGGCTGCCGAAACTTACCATCGGCCACTTGTCACGCTCAGTAGTCATGACGCCGCACTTCTGCTTGAGCACGATTGGCCGGGCAATGTCCGCGAGCTTAAAAATATGGCCGAGCGATTTGTTCTTTCCTCGCTACCTATGTCGCAGCGGTTGGCGTCCACATTGTCAGGTTTAAAACAAGATGTTTCCGGTGCGCAAAAGACTTCTTTACAGGAACTGATGCGGTTGCATGAGCGTGCGCTGCTTGACCATGCTTTGCTGCGGCACCAAGGCGATGTTCAGGCCGTGATGGATGAACTTGGCCTGCCCAGGCGGACCCTCAATGAAAAAATGACACGACATCAACTGGATCGCAAAAATTATATCATTGGCTAATTGTATCCCAGGGCTTCGGCAAGATTTTGCCGATTGCTTTTACCGGTTGGGCAAGATCTTGCTGTGTTCGTTGTTCACTCGACGATGAACAGGTGGAATACCCTTTGGCACAATGATTGCTGCTCTGTTGAAGGGTAATAGAAAAGCGTTTTATTTTTTGCGCTACCATTAACCCAATTCCTTCAGGAGGAAAAGAATGAACAGATTGCGTTGGATCACCTCAAGTTTGTGTCTGTTTGTACTGATGTTTTCTTTTGTGTTGGTGACATCTGAAAAGGCCGTTGCCTCAGAGCGTGACTATCTGCTGGCGACAGCATCGACCGGTGGTACCTATTATCCGGTGGGTGTTGCTCTTTCAACCCTGGTCAAGGTAAAGCTGCAGCCAACTCAGAAGATTGGCATGTCGGCGATCAGCTCAGCCGGTTCCGGTGAAAATATCAAGCTGATGAACGACAACGAAGTCCAATTTGCGATTCTTCAGGGTCTTTACGGTGCCTGGGCCTGGAATGGTACCGGGGATTTTGCCGCCGCCGGTCCGCAGCGTGATCTGCGCGCAGTGACCATGTTGTGGCAGAACGTTGAGCATTTTACTGTCCTGAAACGTTTTGCCAAAACCGGTACGGCAGCTGATCTGGTGGCGATGAAGGGAGAGAATATGGCCATGGGTCGGCGGAACTCGGGTACTCTGGGATCCAACAAAACCCTGCTCAGCGGCCTTGGAGTTGATATAGAACAAGACTACAACCTGACCTACGGCGGTTATGGCCCTTCAGCCGACGCCTTGCAGAACGGTCAGATATCCGGAATGAGTACTCCGGCCGGTGCGCCGGTCAGTGCCGTTACCCGCGCGTTTGCAACGATGGGTGATGATATTGTTGTCCTCGATTTTACTGATGAGCAGATGGTGCAGGCGGACAGCGGAATGGAATTATGGACTCGCTATGTTATCCCCGCAGAAACCTATCCCAACCAGACCCGTGATATCAATACGATCGCCCAGCCGAACTTTCTTGCCGTACGGGCCGATCTTGATGAAGAGGCGGTCTATCACATTACCAAAACTATCTATGAAAACCTGCCATTCCTTGGTGCTATCCATGGTGCAACCAAGGTGATGGCCCTGGAAAAAGCACTGGCCGGGCTGCCGATGCCGTTGCATCCGGGGGCTCTGAAATATTTCCGCGAAGCCGGACTGGATATTCCAGCCCGCCTGATTGCCGATTGATGGTAGAATGACGTAACGACCGCCCCCCTTCCGGCGGTCGTTTTTTTCTTCGGAGCATTGTATGTCCGTTAATGAAACAGAAGGACACCCACTGGAACATTGGGCCTTGCTTGTCATCGGGGTCGGTGTGTCTTTAATGCACATCTGGTTTAATGTTTTTGCTGTTCTTTCAAGTCTCTGGCAGAACTCGCTGCATTTTGCCGGATTCGCACTGATGGTCGTCATCGCCTACCCTTTACGGCGCGACGGTCGACTGCTGTTGCGATTGTTTGATGTTTTTCTGGGGGTCATGGCGGCGTCATCGGCCATTTTCTTGATAGCACGTGAAGATGCCATTTATGCTCGTGGGATCTACATGGTGCCAGCCGAGTGGATTGCCGGTATTATTGTTATCCTTTGTGCGCTGGAATTTACCCGTCGTGTGGCGGGCCTGTTTATTCCGGTGCTGGTTATTGTTGGTCTTACTTATATCGGCTGGTGGGGCAGTGAGCTCAGTGGTGCCTTCCGCTTTGCCGGTCTGAGCCCTGAAACCATATTGTTTCGCAGTATCTATGGTGACGATGCGTTATTCGGCACGATTGCGCAGATATCCTCGTCCTATGTCTTCATGTTTCTGTTGTTCGGCGGTTTTCTGTTGCGATCGGGAGCCGGTGAGTTCGTGATTGACATGGCACGTGCTGTTGCCGGGCGTTTGGTTGGCGGCCCGGGTTTTGTTGCCGTTATCGCCTCCGGATTGATGGGGACGATATCCGGATCTGCGGTTGCCAATACAGCGTCAACCGGTGTCATTACCATTCCGTTGATGAAAAGGGCGGGCTTCCCCTCAAAATTTGCCGCCGGCGCCGAAGCTGCAGCGTCGACCGGTGGACAGCTGATGCCGCCGATCATGGGTGCCGGCGCCTTTGTTATGGCCACCTATACCCAGATCCCTTATACCACGATTGTGCTCGTCAGCATTCTGCCGGCGTTTTTGTATTTTGCGACGGTCGGGTTTTTTATCCGTATCGAGGCTAAACGCAGTTACGTGACCGCCATGGATGAAGAAAAGGTTTCTTTTGTCGAGGTGATTAAAAAGGGTGGTATCGTCTTTCTGTTGCCTATCGGTGTGCTTATCAGCTTGCTGCTATACGGTTTTACTCCAACCTATGCCGCGGGATACAGCATGATCGCAGTGGTGGTTTCATCGTGGCTGACGCCTAACAAGATGGGCCTTAAAGCCATTATTGAAGCTATGGCCCTGGGTGCAAAAAACATGATTATGACGGCGATTCTGCTGTGTACCATCGGTCTGATCGTCAATGTCATTACCACTGCCGGCATCGGCAACACCTTCTCCCTGATGATCAATGAGTGGGCCGGCCATAGCATGCTCATTGCTATTGGTCTTGTGGCTCTGGCATCTTTGGTGCTGGGGATGGGGTTACCTGTTACCGCCGCTTACATCGTTCTTGGTACTTTGTCAGCACCTGCTCTGCAGGGGTTGATTGCTGATGGGATGCTGGTCAAGGTGCTGGTCAGTGGTCAGGTGCCGGAAGCGGCAAAAACCTTTTTTATGCTGGCGGTTCCGGAAAAACTGGCACTGATTGGTGAACCCATGTCGGTGGCAACAGCCCGCTCGATAGTGGACTTGATTCCCTACGATATGGCCAGTATGGTGCGTGAGTCAGTGTTGAGTGATCATACCCTGACGTTTGCACTGCTGTCGGCGCATTTGATTGTTTTCTGGCTCAGTCAGGATTCTAATGTCACCCCACCGGTGGCTCTGGCAGCCTTTGCCGGTGCCGCGATTGCCGGTTCCAAGCCGATGATCACTGGTTTCTATTCATGGAAACTGGCCAAGGGTCTCTATATAATTCCGCTGCTTTTTGCCTACACCCCATTTATTGGCGGCACCCTCGCGCAGGATCTCTATATCTTCTTCTTTGCCCTGTTTGGCCTTTATGCTTTCGCTGCCGGGATTGAAGGCTTCATGGAGGCCAAATTGAATCCGCTTTTCCGTCTCCTGACCCTGGCTTCTTCAGCGCTGCTCTTGTGGCCGACGGTCTGGTGGATCAATGTGGGCGGCTGGGTGTTGTTGATGAGTATCATCATCCTCAATAAGCGCAAAGATATCGCAGAAACACAAAGCAAACCGGCCGGCGCATTGCCGATCAGTTGATGCCCAGGATTTTCCTCTGGATTCTGCATTTATAAATGCTGAAACAGACTACCGCGTTGCTTGAACGGGGTCGTCTGTTTCAGCAACGCCCGGATACGTCCGGCGTCGTGTCTTTGCGGTGGACTTCTGTTACGCATCAGTTACAATCAACACAGCTAAAGACTTTTTTTGAGTAACCTTTTCGTCGCAATTTTCCTTGTTGTTTGTGTTGAACCGCTTATTCCGTTACAAGGAGCGCCGCAATGATGGCGTCCGATTCTCATCCTAATACCCAACAGGATCCTGACCTGCTTGTGGTCAGCAAGACCGAAAGCTACCGTTTGACCTTACGTCTGGTGCGCGAACAGATGGAGTGCATTGCGACGATTGAGTTGACGTCTTTGGTGCCCGATGCCTTGGTGGCCCCTGCGGCCACTGAATCAGGACAGGAACCTGGTGAAACATTATTGAGTCCTGTCGGGTTGATTGATCTTCTGCATCAGCACAACATCACCGATACCATTGATGAGTCGGCCATTAACAGTTTCTGTGCCTGTCTTGATCAGGGGCAGGAGCCGGCACCGACGGTTGTCGCTCGTGGCGTCGAACCCCTGCCGGGTGGCGACGGTTGGTTTGAGTTACTGGTGAAAACAGGTGATGAGGATCATGAGTTTATTCCGGATGATAAAGGGCGGGTCGATCTCAAACGTCTGAATGCCTACACCGAAATCGAATCAGAACAAAAACTCGGTGTCATTCATCCACCCGAACCAGGAATTCCCGGCCACACCGTCCAGGGTTATGACATTGAGGCTCCTGCCGGCAAGCCGAAAACAATTACTGCCGGTGAGGGTGTGTCCCTCAAGTATGGTGGGCGTATGGCCTTTGCTGCCAGATCCGGTCGAGCCCTGTTCGCTAACAATATCCTGACAGTAGTTGATCAGTTGCTAGTTCCCGGCGATGTTGATTTCCGCGTCGGGCACATTGATTTCCATGGTTTTGTTGAAGTTAAAGGTGACGTGCTTGATGATTTTGATGTTCGTTCTACCAAGGGGATCAAAATCAACGGCCATATTGGAGCCTGTCATATCCAGTCGCAAGGATCGGTAGAGATTGGAGCGATGGCGGGGCGTGAAATCGGCCATATTCTTTGTCAGGGGGACTTACATGCCCGTTCTCTGAATCAGGTAACAGTGGTCTGTTATGGTGATGTGGTGGTGAACAATGAAATCCGCAATTCACATATCCGCGCCACTGGTCATGTGGTGGTTGAACGGGGGGCGATTATCGGTGGTGAGGTGACTGCACTGACCGGGATTTCGGCGCCCACCATCGGGGCGAACTCCGGCCAGCGTACCCGGATTGTTGCCGGCATTTATTTCCCTGATGCCGAGCGCAGCGATTATATCCGCCGCCAGCTTCACTCCATCGAGCAGCAGATGGACGCGATCAGTGCCACCATCAAGCCAATGATGCAGCACTTGCATAAAGGATCGCAATTTATCGATACGGCGCGCGCTCGTCTGCAGATTCTTAACGACAAGCTTGATTCTCTCCACGAGCAGAAGCATGCTTTTATTGCCGAGATGACGTCGTCACGACCGGTTCAAATTGATATAAGAAACCCCAAGATCAATGTCCAAAAAACTCTAAAGGACGGCACTATTATTACCCTTGGCAAGACCAGGGAAGAAATCACCTTTGATCGCCAGGGACCTTTGTCGATCATTGAAAATACCCGTAGCGGTGGGCTGCGCTATCTCTCCATTTCCCCCTTGCCGATCCCTGCTTTTGAACTTGAAGAGGAACAACTTAAGTTGGAGGAAGAGCAACCCTCATAATCTCACAGAGGTTGTACCTGTGCTTTTGCACAATCCTGTCCTGCTTTATCCTGATTGTATTGTCCGTTCAGCTCTTCCTGTGCAATGATGGCGTTTTCTATTAAATAAAAAATCAATAAGGAGAAATGTCATGCAGGTGCGTATTATTCTGACCGTTCTTTTGTGTTTTATTACCACCCTGGCGAGTGCCGATGCGGTTGATATCGGCTTTAATAACGAAAGCTTTCACCTGGGGTATGAACGCCCGGTGGTGCAAGATGAATTTGGGATTGTCACCGGTACCGCCGGTTTTCTTTATAATGATGACGAGGAAACCACCCTGGGTCGGATCGGGGCTGACTTTGTCGGTAGTCCCGGCCAGTACCCCGGTACCCAACTGGGAATGGGGTTGCGGCTCTATGGCGGATCAACCGCGAAAAATACCGATTTTATTAACCTGGCGCTAGGCGTGCGAGCATCTTACGCACCACCCCAGTTTGGCGGATTTGGTCTTGCTGCCGCAGCCTACCATGCGCCGAAGGTTTTTTCGTTTCGTGATGCTGAGAACCTGACGCAAGCCGAGATTGCCCTGACCTATGCCATGATTCCCAAAGTGCGCTTGAAGCTTGGTTATTACAACTTGCGTCTTAAAGAAGATGCGATGGGGAGGAACTGGACGATTGATGAAGGGTTGCGTATCGGCTTTACCGGGTATTTTTAAGCCGGTTAGTTGAGTTTTTTGGTGTTACGATTTTTCTGCTGATCCGGCAACTCACGCTTGACAATCCACCCTACTATGACAGATAAAACACTGTCTTTTTAGCGTATCTGGTCGTGGTTTTTATTTTGCTAGTGTATTAACGGACGAATTTTTAAGAAAATCGAGGACAGTAATGAATGGAAAACAGCTACTACTCAAGGCACTGAAGGAGCGGAAGGTCCGTTTCCTTTTTGGTTATACCGGTGGTGCGATTATGCCGGTTTTTGATGAAATGGAAAGAATGGGAGCCTTTGAGTTTGTCATGGCCCGCCATGAGCAGGGCGCTGCTTTTATGGCGCAGGGTCTGACCCGGGCATCATTGTCAACTCCGACACCACAGATCGGTGTGTGTCTGTCGACCTCCGGCCCTGGAGCGATGAACCTGGTAACCGGCGTTGCCGATGCTCATATGGATTCAGTCCCCATGCTTGCCATTACCGGACAGGTAGCTACCGGGGTGATTGCAACCGACGCTTTTCAGGAAAGTGATGTCGTCGGTGTCATGATGCCGATCTGTAAGCAGACCTACATGCCTCTGGCTGCCGAAGATGTTGAGAAGACCGTGCATGAAGCCTGTTACGTGGCGACCACCGGCCGTGGGGGTCCGGTGATTATTGATCTGCCCAAGGATATTCAGAACCAACAGGCCGGCGACGATTACCGCTTTGATGCCAAAAAGTTTCGCCCGCAACTGCCGGGTTATTTTTACACCCCAACCCCGGAGCGGGAACCGATCCGCCAGGCGATTGAGCTGATTAACAAGAGCGAACGGCCGCTGATTTTCTGCGGACATGGGGTTATCAACAGCAATGCCGGGGATCTGCTCCAGCGTTTCATCGAAAAGACCAATATTCCCGTGGCCTCAACCTTTCATGGCCTTTCTGCTATCCCGGCTGATCATCCCCATCACCTGGGGATGATGGGGATGCACGGTACCGTTGAGGCCAACCGCGCTATTATGGAAGCCGACCTGTTGATTGCCCTGGGGATGCGCTTTGATGATCGGGTGACTGGTAAGCTGGATGAATATGCCCGTAATGCCGCCGTGATTCATGTGGAGATCGATGCTTCAGAAATTGACAAGAATGTGCGTACCACAGTGGCGATCAACGCCGATGTCTATCGCACCTTGCATGTGTTGATGGGCGACCCCATGTTGACCTGTATTCCGCGGCGGCGCTGGTGGGACAAGCTCAACAGCTTTCGTGAGGTGATGAAAGAAGACCTGCGTGAGGAGATCGAGGTCGGTGTCGGCAATGATAATAAGTTACTGATGAAGGGCATCATCCATCGTCTGTCGGACGTGACGAAAGGACGTGATCTGATTATCCCTGATGTCGGACAGCACCAGATGATGTGTGCGCGTTTTTATAATTACCAGACCAATAACAGCTGGTTCGGATCCGGTGGTGCAGGGACCATGGGATGCTCACTGCCGATGGCGATCGGCGTCAAGCTCGCCCGTCCAAAAGAGCGGGTCTGGTCGATCAGCGGTGATGGCGGCTTCCAGATGAATTTCCAGGAACTGGGAACCATTATGGAAAAGCAGATTGATGTCAAAGTCATCATTCTGAATAACGGTTACCTGGGGATGGTGCGTCAGTGGCAAACCTTTTTCTTTGACGGCTGCTTTGCCGGCACCCCGATGTTGAGTCCCGATTTCGGGTTGATCTCCCAGGCCTATGGCATTCCTTATCGTAAGGTTGAACTGCTGGCGGATGTCGTGCCTGCCCTTGAAGAGGCGATCGCTTGCAAGGGCGCCATGGTGCTTGAGTTTATCTGTGATCCGTCCGAAGTGATCCTGCCGATGATTCCAGCCGGAGGCGGTTTCGGCGACATGATTATCCGCCACCCCCATGCACCAAAAAAAGATCAGAGCAAACAAGGAGAAGCTGCATGAAAAGGCGCGCTATACTGGCATTCACCCTTGATCATCCCGGGGTTCTTAATAAGATCTCGATGCTGATCCGCAAAAAAATGTACAATGTCGATACCTTGACGGTTTGTCGTGCGCGTATTCCCGGTGTCAGTCGGATGACCATTACCCTGCGTGAAAATGATCAGGCCAGGGTCGATCAGGTTGTTCGGCAATTGGAAAAGTTCACCGAAGTCATCTCGGTCAAAGAACTGGATACCGATCATAGCTACTGGCGCGAGGTGGCGATTATCAAGCTGGAGATTGACGCATCGGTGCTCGAGACCTTTCAGGGGCGCTACAATTTCGAGATTCTCGAACAGAAAACTGACGATATCCACATCCTCCAGGTCGCCGGCTCCACTCGGCGCATCGATGCTTTTATTGATGAGGTCGGCCAGGAGCATATTGTTGAAATCGCCCGAACCGGGGTGACGGCGATGGAGAAATAATCTGGTAAGCAATAAGCAGTAAGCAGTAAGCAGTAAGCAGTAAGCAGTAAGCAGTAAGCAGTAAGCAGTCGACCATTCACTGTTTACGGCTCACAGTTCACCGCTCACAAATAATTGACTGTGTTATGATGTCGGGGTGTGGTGCTGCTTAGTGTGGTGCTGCACCCCGATTTTTTTGCGCAAGGAGAGATTTGATGAAACGACGTAGTGGAACAATTACCGGGGACCCCGGTGGAGCGAATTGGGCTGAACGCACAGCAGCGCGTACCATGTTACGGGCGGTGCGTTTTAAAGACGAGGATTTTGCCAAACCATTAGTGGCGCTGGCGGTTCCTTATACTAATGGGACCCCCTGTAACGATCATATCCGGACCCTCGGCGATCTGCTTCAGGCTGAGCTGGAAGCGGCTGGGGCTAAGGTGATTATCTTCGGTACACCGGTGGTGTCCGATGGTATCTCCATGGGCACCGAAGCGATGAAATATTCCCTGGTCAGCCGCGAGGTGATTGCTGACGCCATCGAATTGATGACTGAGGGCTATCAGGTGGACGCGGTGGTGACCCTCTCCGGCTGTGACAAAACCATACCGGCAGCGCTGATGCCGATTGCCCGCAACGATCTGATTGGATTAACCCTCTACGGTGGCAGCATCCGACCCGGTCATCATGGCGGGAAAGATCTTAATATCGTTAGTGCCTTCGAGGGGGTTGGCGCCCATAGTGCCGGAAAAATCGATGCCGATGAGCTTCGTCAGATTGAATGCTACGCCTGTCCCGGCGCCGGATCCTGTGGCGGCATGTATACCGCCAATACGATGGCCGCCGCCATTGAAGCTCTAGGGATGAGTGTTCCCGGAGGCTCGTCGAACATGGCAGTGGAAACGGACAATCAATTGTCAACCGATAAACAAGGGGATCTGCGTCGCAGTGCTACAACCCTGATGGCACTGCTTCAGCGCGGGATCAGTGCGCGGCAAATCATGACCCGCAAAGCCTTTGAGAATGCCTTGACCCTGGTCTGGGCCCTGGGTGGGTCCACCAACGCGGTATTGCACCTGCTGGCCATGGCGCGCGAGGCTGATGTGCCGTTGACCCTGAAAGAAATGGCTGATTTCACCGCCAAGGTCCCACTGCTTGGCAACTTCAAACCCTATGGACGTTATCTGATGAACGATCTGCATCCGTTGGGTGGTATCCCTCTGGTCATGAAGCATCTGCTTGATCATGGTTTGCTGCATGGCGATTGCCTGACGGTGACGGGAAAAACCCTGGCAGAGAACCTGGCGTCAGTTGCCGATCTGCCTGACGGACAGGATGTGGTTCTGCCGGTATCCAGCCCCTATGCAGCAGCCGGTAAGCACATCCGCATGCTGTTCGGCAATCTCGCACCGGAAGGCTGTGTGCTTAAGCAGAGCGGTAAGGATCTGGCGACAATGCGTGGCCCGGCGCGGGTATTTGAGCGCGAGGAGGAGGCCATGCAGGCGATTCTGGCCAACCGCATCAATCCGGGTGATATTGTCGTCATTCGCTATGAGGGCCCACAGGGTGGCCCCGGTATGCGTGAGATGTTGTCACCTTCAGCGGCGCTGATGGGCGCCGGGCTCGGCGACAGTGTGGCGCTGCTCACCGATGGCCGTTTCTCCGGTGGCACCCACGGTATCATGATTGGTCATATTTCTCCCGAAGCGCAGGTTGGTGGCCCTCTGGCTCTGGTAGCGGAAGGGGATCAGATCGAGATCAATCTGGATCATGAGCAGCTCAATCTGCTTGTCGATGATGAAGTGCTGGCTCAACGGAGTAAGGGATGGCAAGCACCGGTGAAAAAAATCCAGCGTGGTGTCCTGGCTAAATACGCGCGGCTGGTGTCGTCCGCGTCGACCGGCGCAGTGACCTCGTAAACGACATGAGTTGCGACAATATCTTTACATCCATACCGGATCATCTGCCGGACGAACTGGTCAGCCTTCTCGTAGATAACGGACAGATTCGGATCGAACGGATCGTCTCGCGTGGCCACGTCTCGCCACCAGGTTTCTGGTACGATCAACAGCAGGACGAGTTTGTTCTACTGTTGCAGGGACAAGCAGAACTGGAACTGCTGGAGCCTAAGGAGCAGCTGTGCCTGCAGGCAGGGGATTATCTGCATATCCCGGCGCGGCGCCAGCACCGGGTCGTCCGAACCAGCAGCGACATGAATTGTATCTGGCTGGCGGTTTTTTATGACGGCAAGGAGTAGTTTCAGCGGCGGAGCAGGTAATTGTGTCAACACAACCTCGTTGATTATGTTCTTCCTGTTCCTTTCTCTGTTTGTTGTCGCCTCCGTCGATGCAGCTGAACGCATCATGACCCTTGATGAAAAAATCGGCCAGATGGTGATGGTTGGTTTTCGTAGAACGGCGTTGGCGGATGACCATGTCATCCTGCGTGATATTCGCCATCATCACCTCGGCGGGGTGATCCTCTTTGATTACGACGTGGCTCTTAACCAGGCAGATCGCAATATTCGTTCACCTGAACAGCTGAAACGTCTGGTTACGTCATTGCAGGATGCGGCAATAATACCGCTGCTGGTTGCTGTCGATCAGGAGGGTGGCCGGGTCGTCCGGTTGAAACCCGTACATGGTTTCGCGCCAAAGCCGTCCCATGCCGAACTCGGAAGAAATGGTGATCTGCAGGCAACCTATGCCGCAGGTAAAAACATTGCGGCCACCCTGGCCGAGATGGGAATCAACGTCAATTTCGCGCCGGTGGTGGATCTGTGCAGCAATCCGGATAATCCCGTCATCGCCCGCCTTGATCGTTGTTTTTCGGATCAATCCGATTCCGTTATTCGCCATGCACGGCAGTTTATCCAGGCCCATCAGGATCATGGCGTGATATCTGTCATCAAGCATTTCCCCGGTCACGGCAGTTCCCATGGGGACTCGCATCTGGGTTTTACCGATGTCAGCATCAGTTGGACGCCCGCAGAGCTTACCCCCTATGTCGATCTGATAGGAGCGGGGAGGGTGAATGCGTTGATGACAGCCCATGTCTTTAATATCACCCTGGACGCTGACCACCCGGCCACTCTGTCATATCCCACTACCACCGGCATCTTGCGCGAACAACTCGGGTTTGACGGCGTGATTTTTTCCGATGACCTGCAGATGAAAGCCATCACCGAACATTACGGTCTTGATCAAGCGGTCCAGCTTGCCCTTGAGGCTGGAATAGATATCCTGCTGTTCGGCAACAACCTTGATTATGATCCGGAGATCGTTGCCAGGGTGGTGCATATCATCCGGGATCTGGTAGCAACCGGAGTGATTTGCGAGAGCCGGATTGATGAGTCCTATCGGCGGATTATGCGATTGAAAGGGGTTGTGGCTCGGTAAGGTAGAGTCGGGGGTAGGGGCGACGCATGCGTCGCCCGGAGTAGATGCTGAAAATCATTGGAATAACAACAACATGTAGAAGAGAGGTAGTCGATGAGAAAGATTATCAGTTTGATCCACGATGACTTTGAGGA
>CAZMFD010000056.1:0-19021 GCA_964565445.1 uncultured Geobacteraceae bacterium | reverse complement strand
CTGCTGTTCCGGGGTCAGCAGTTCTGACCACCTCCACAGCATTTTTTCTGCCGCAGCAGAACGCGGTGGTTGCTGCACGGCAAACAGGCGGCACAGTACGCGGCGGACGTTGGCATCAAGAATCGGCGCGGGACGATCGTAAGCAATAGCAGCGATCGCCCCGGCAGTGGAACGGCCAATGCCGGGAAGTTGCTGCAGAACCTCGGGATCCGCGGGGAAGCTTCCATTAAACTCCGTCTGGATCCGACCGGCAGCAGCATGCAGATTACGCGCCCGGGAATAGTAACCGAGCCCGGCCCAGGCATCGATCACCTGCTCTACTGATGACGCTGCCAAATCAGCCAGGGTGGGGAATTGCTGTAGAAAAGCGTCATAACGTCCAAGCACCGTCGCAACTGTGGTCTGTTGCAACATGATTTCGGAAACCCAGATGCGGTAGGGATCACGGGTGTTACGCCAGGGCAGATCCCGCCCCTGCTGCTGATACCAGCCGAGCAGGGCACGGACAAAGTCAGCCTGAGCAAAGGGGAAATCAGACAAGGGCGGCCAGCACCTTCAGGGTCGACGCCATTTCCTCTTCGGTACCGATGGAGATACGCACGCCGTGGCTTAAACGCGGATTGGAGAAGTAGCGCACGAGGATTTTCTCGGCATAAAGGGCATCGTAAATGCGCTTGCCGTTGCCATCGGGGGGACTGACAAACAGATAGTTGGCTTGTGATGGTATAACCTGATAACCGCAAGTGATCAGCTTGTCACGGACCTCGTCGCGATTGCGGCAGATTCTTGCGACCGTGGAACGCAGGTAATCCTGATCCTGCAGAGCCGCCGTCGCCGCCACCAGGGCGAGGCGATCCAAGTGATAGTGATCGCGGATTTTATCCAGCGCCGCCACCACGTCGGGACGCGCCACCGCCAGCCCCAGCCGCATCCCAGCCAGCCCGTAGCTCTTTGAAAAGGTGCGAGTAACAACCACATTTTCATACTGTCTGACCAGTTCCAGTGCCGATTCGCGGGCGAAGTCAACATAAGCTTCATCAACCACCAGAACCCCGCTGCAGCGTTGCGCCAGATCGGCAATGGTATCATTGTCAAAGGCACAGCCCAAGGGCGCATTGGGACTGGTGAGAAAAAATAATTTGCCAGCATAGCGATCGGGGAAATCGATCTGTCCAGCATCCGTCAGCTCGAAGGTTCGCACTGTTGCCCCCTGGATCTCCGCCAGGGTAGTGTAATAGGAGTAGGAGGGGTGAATATAGGCAATCTCCTCCCCTTCTGCGGCAAAAGCGCGGATCAGGTTGTTGAGCAGCTCATCGGAGCCGTTGGCCATAATCACCCACGAAGGGTCAACCCCGTAAAGCTCTGCCGCGACCTTGCGTGCCTCCTTGCTGCCGGCATCCGGATATTTACGCAGTGCACCACCATCATCCCCCAACTCCTCCCAGATCGCTGCAACCACCTGTGGCGATGGCGGATAAGGATTCTCATTGGTGTTCAGCTTGATCCAGCCCGGACCGTCAGGCTGAAATCCGGGGACGTAGCCGGCCATCTCGGCGATATTTTTACGTAGTGGCAGCATCA
Organism: uncultured Geobacteraceae bacterium; assembly: GCA_964565445.1. Taxonomy (GTDB): domain Bacteria; phylum Desulfobacterota; class Desulfuromonadia; order Desulfuromonadales; family Geopsychrobacteraceae; genus Pelovirga. The sequence goes on along the minus strand of CAZMFD010000056.1, from coordinate 17,440 downwards.
TAAATTGTCCTTAAATGGTCAGATCTTAATGGATTAAAAATCACTCTCTTTCCAATCGCTTCACGCCGCGCTCTTCGGTCAGCAGCTTCATTTGTTCGATGGCAATACGATTCAGCTTGGCAAGACGTGCCGCCATAACGGCCCGCTTTGGCTACTAGTCCAATCGCATTGGTTTTGGCGACCCACTCTTTGACACTTATTTTGTAACTGTTGAGACCGGCCTGACTTTTAATTATGGCGAATTCGCCATAATTAAAATCCGGATTGTATACTGACTCCCAAATGCCGATAAACTCAACCGTGTTACGATTGCGTAGCCAGTCGGAGATGAAAAAGTCCCCATCCTTGGCCTTGAGCATATCTGTAAGCGAAATATAATCCTGCTCTTTGACGGAAACAATATTGATTTCCGTCGCCAGCACTTCAATTTTTCTATTACCCATTACAACCCCCTCTCAAAGAAAGCGGCCAGACTTCACATCGACACATTTCTGTAAAACATCACTAATACTCCTCCAGAACCTGGTATTCCGTCGTGCGACGGGCTGGAATAAATCCGGCGCCGTGGGCCAGGTTGATAATTTCCTGCTGCGACATACGGAAGGAAACACCAGCTGCGGCGACGACATTTTCCTCGAGCATGGTGCCGCCGAGATCGTTGGCACCGAAAAACAGGGCCACCTGCGCCATCGCTGCTCCTTGGGTCACCCAGCTGGCCTGGATGTTGTCGATATTGTCGAGGACGATGCGCGAGAGAGCCAATACTTTTAAATATTCGACGCCACCGGCTTTTTCACCACCCAGTTCGGTGTTGTCAGGCTGAAAGGTCCAGGGAATAAAGGCGGTAAAGCCGCCGGTACGCTCCTGGATCTCCCGCACCCGGAACAGATGTTCGACGATATCCTGCGGTTTTTCACGACTGCCGAACATCATGGTCGCGGTGGTTCGCATCCCCAAACGATGAGCTTCTTCCATGACACTGGCCCACTGGCGCCAGCCGATCTTATCGGGGGAAATTTCCTGTCGCACTTCATCCACCAATACTTCGGCGCCGCCACCGGGCACTGAGGCCAAACCCGCTGCTTGGAGGCGGGCAAGACAGTCCTCCATGCTGATGCCGGACAGCTTGGCGACATGGATCACTTCCGCCGGCGACAGGGAGTGAATCTGTACCTGGGGAAAACGCCCACGCAGCTGGCGAAAAAGCTCTTCAAACCAGTCGATGGTCAAGGTCGGGTGCAACCCACCCTGCATCAACAGCTGGGTACCGTCATTGTCCACCAGCTCCTGGACCTTGGCAAAGATGGCGTCATTATCCAGCAGGTAAGCATCCGCATCCGCATCATTGCGGTAAAAAGCACAGAATCGGCACTTCGACTCACAGATATTGGAATAATTGACGTTGCGGTCGACAACAAATGTTACCCGTCGCTGGGAATGCTTTTGTTTTCGGATCGCATCGGCCAGCTTGCCGACTTCTAGCAGATCGGCTCTGGTCAGCAGATGGAGGGCCTGTTCACGATTAATCGTCTGGTCAGTGTACACGTTGTTAATACTCCCGGATTTCCCGATAAAGGGTATCACGCTCCACCGGCTGACGGCCGGCATTACGGATCAGGGTAATCAATTGTTCGCGAGTTAATACCTGGGGAGAATCGGCACCGGCATCGTGACCGATTTTTTCTTCAATCACGGTTCCATCGATATCGTTAACCCCAAAACACAGCGCGACCTGGGCGATTTTCATGCCGAGCATCACCCAGTAGGCCTTGATATGCTGGAAATTGTCGAGGTAGAGGCGGCTGATCGCAAGGGTTTTCAAGGCATCGACGCCGCTGACTCCTATCGCTCCGGGCACCCTGGTATTGTCGGGTTGAAATGCCAGGGGAATAAAGCTCTGGAAGCCCCCGGTACGATCCTGCAGTTCACGTAACAGACGCAGGTGTTCAACCCGGTCGGCATAATTCTCGAGATGGCCAAACAACATAGTGGCGTTAGTGCGCAGGCCACAGTTGTGAACGATTTCGGTAATCTCCAGCCAGCGTTCGCCGCTGATTTTCTCCGGACAGATTTTATCGCGGACCTGTTTCCCGAGAATCTCGGCGCCACCCCCCGGCATGGAGCCCAGACCCGCCTCCTTGAGCGCACCTACAACATCGATCACCGTTTTGCCGCTGATTCTCGCAAAATAATCGATTTCAACAGCAGTGAATGCTTTGATGTGCAAGCTCGGGGATTCTTCTTTGATGGCCCGCAGCATTTCCAGATAAAACTCGAAAGACAGATCAGGATGCAGGCCACCGACAGAATGAATCTCGGTGGCGCCGGCAGCTTCGGCTTCACGAACCTTGGCCCGCACCTGATCCAAATCGAGGGTGTAACCACGCGCATCGCCTGTTTCTCTGGCAAAAGCACAGAAGACACACTGGTTGACACAGAGGTTGGTATAATTGATGTGGCGGTTGACGTTGAAATAAACCTTATCGCCGTTTTTTCTTTTATTGCTCTGGGCTGCCAGTTCACCAATCTCAAGCAGTTCAAAAGATTCAAACAGTTTTAAGGCGTCTTCATCACTAAGGCGTTGTCCGTTTTTGATCTTCTCTCTGATCTGTTCCATTGCATTCCTCATCCATCAATTCAATTAAATGTAAATATTCAGCTTAGAGATTACGCAGAGTCGGGTGTCCCCTGACAAGGGTATCTGTCGCCACGACCGGCGGCAGTCAAGAGGCCATGGACGGCGAAAAGCGTCCCTTGGCATAGGGGACCCGGCCCGGTGCTGAACTGATACAATTAAATTAGCTATCAGCACCCCAGGGGTTGAACAACTGGTGGGGAACACCCAGGGTGTCCAGTATCTTGCCGGCGACAAACGTCACCAGATCTTCCAGTGTTTGCGGCTGATGATAAAAGCCGGGCATGGCCGGCAGGATCAGTGCGCCCGCCTGAGCCAGACGCAGCAGATTTTCCAGATGAATCTGATTAAAGGGGGTTTCGCGGGGGACCAGCACCAGTTGCCGCCGCTCTTTCAGGGCAACGTCGGCGACCCGTTCGAGCAGATTATCCGATAATCCGGCAGCAATGCGCCCCGCCGTTCCCATGGAGCAGGGGCAGATTACCACCGCATCAGGAGCGCTGGAACCACTGGCGATGGGCGCAAAAAAATCGTCGATAGCATAGTATTTAAGCTGCTGAGCAGAGCCGGAAAAATAGTCTTCAAACACTGCGCGGCACTCCTGGGTATCTTCTACCAACGGCAGACCGGCTTCAAAGGCTGTGACCTGACGTCCGGCATTGGTGAGAAGAACACTGACCTGATGACCAGCGCCGAGCAGTTCAGCGATCAGCCGCAAACCATAAATCGACCCGGAAGCCCCGGTGATACCGACGACGATATTTTTCATAAGAAAAACCTTTCAACTTCTTTAACGGAGAGGCGCAGAGGAGCTGAGACGCAGAGAAAACACAAGGGCGGAATTTAGAGAATAGAGAATTCAGAGGACAGAAGGTATTGCCTTTCTTCTGGATTCTACATTCTGCTTTTTATTTTCCTCTGCGTTCTCTGCGGCTCTTCACCTCTGCGTTAATTTTTTTGGCTCCTAAACCAACGCATCAATCAACGTAAACAGAAAAATCGTCACACTGATATAGCCGTTCATATTAAAAAAAGCCGCGTCCAGTCGTGACAGGTCGTTCGGTTTGACCAGGCTGTGTTCGTAGGTCAGCAGTCCGGCGACGACGACCACGCCGGCGAAATAAATCCACCCCAGACCACTGCCAGGCATGACCAGCAGCAGAAACACCAGCATCAGCCCGTGGAAAATCCGTACCAGGGTAAAGGACTTGTCAATACCCAGACGTGATGGTACGGAATGGAGCCCGGCTTTGACATCGTAATCATAATCCTGCAAGGCGTAAAAGATATCAAAACCGGCAACCCAGAACAGGACAGCAAATCCCAGGGCAATGACCGGCCAGCCGATATCGCCACGCAGGGCGATCCAGGCACCGATGGGCGCGGCGGCCAGGCATAAGCCCAGCACCACATGGGCATAATGGGTAAAACGCTTGCAATAGGCGTAAAGCACAAACAGGGCCAGGACAACCGGAGCCAGCCTGAAACACAGGGGGTTAAGCATCCAGGCGGCCAGAAGAAAAATTGCCGTCGACGCCAGAATAAAGAGTGATGCCTCGCTAACCGATACCTGCCCGCTGGGGATGTGACGCTCGGCCGTGCGTGGATTGTCGGCATCGATACGCGCATCAATCAATCGATTCAGCCCCATGGCGGTACTGCGCGCCCCGACCATGGCGACACAAATCCAGAAAATCTGACTAAACCCCGGCGCGTGGCCACTGGCCAGGGAGGCCAGCACGACACCCATCAAGGCAAAAGGAAAAGCAAAGACAGTGTGGGAGAATTTAATCATCTCCAACAGGGTTTTCATCCTGGCAAACGCCTGTTCTCTGGTTATCGTCATGATGAAACCTTTACATGTTTTACAACGGTTCCGGCGAAAAAACCTGGTAGCGGCTGAGCACCGGGTCGGGATCCTGTGACAAGGATGACAGCTGAAGAGTTACAAAGTCTGAAACAATTTACACGTTCATGAAGGTAACCCACAAGGGCTTTTCCGCGCTATGTTTTTCACAATAGCGTCTGTTATGATGCCGGTCATGCCCGATATTTTTCTCGAACATACTTATGCTGCCCTGTTTATCGTCAGCTTTCTGGCAGCCACCCTGCTCCCCCTGGGTTCTGAATGGTTGCTGGTGACGCTGTTGCTGGACGGTAAATCGCCGGCTTTGGTGGTTGTGATTGCGACCATTGGCAACACCCTCGGTGGTGCCACTAACTACCTGATTGGTCGCTGGGGGAGCGACTGGCTGATTCACAAGGTTCTGCGCGTTGATTCCCGTCAACAACTGCGGGCTGAAGACTGGTTTCAGCGTTACGGCAGTCTATCCCTGCTGTTATCCTGGTTACCAATAGTGGGTGACCCTCTGTGTCTGGTCGCCGGAACCCTGCGGACATCGTTACTGCGATTTTTTGTGCTGGTCACGACCGGCAAGGCCTTTCGTTATCTGACCCTCGCTCTGCTCACCCTGGGTGGTGCGGGATTATTGGTCTAGGCTGCTCATGCGTTTGTATACCCCGGCTTTTGCCGCCCTGTTTATCGCCAACCTGGCTCTGGTTTCCAGTTATGCTGCTTTTTTTCTGTTTCCTCTCTTTATTATTGAAAAGGGGGGAAGCGATAAGGATATCGGCATCATCATGGGCATCTTTGCCCTCGCGTCAGCCCTGAGCCGCCCCTGGGTGGCAGAAATGATCGACCGGATCGGGCGCAAGCGCAGTTACAGTATCGGCTGTATCATGATGACCCTGCTGCCCTTGTTGCACCTCCTGCTGCAAGGCCCCCTTGAGAATTATTATGCGGTGCTGCTGCTACTCAGGATTGTCCACGGTATCGGTCTGGCGATCTGCTTTACCTCCGTATTCACCTTTATTATTGATCTGATCCCGGTTCAACGTCTCAATGAAGGAATCGGTATATTCGGCACATCCGGGCTGATCGGCCTGGCCCTGGGCCCTTTAATCACCGAACCGCTACTGCGTAACTACGGATTTTCTGTTTTCTTTCTGGCGACTTCCGGCCTTGCGGCGACAGCTTTTCTGCTTCACCTGCCGGTTCCTGATCAACATCGCCTGCTAGCCTCAAGTGCTCCGGCCTCTGCTTCCTTCTTTGCCCTGCTGAAAACCCGCAAGATGCTGATTACTGGAGGGATTGCGTTACTGTTCGGGGTCGGCCTTGCCGCCACCGGCAATTTCATTGCTCCCTTTGCCCAGAGCAAAAATTTAAGTTTTGTTTCCCTCTATTTTTTTGCTTACGCTACGGCAGCGGTTGTTACCAGAGTCGTCCTCGGACGCCTGGCGGATCGCGTCGGAGAAATTCAAATTATTCCCTGGGGTCTGGGGATTGCCGCCGGGGGGTTAGTCATGGTTCCCCTTGTTGACAATGGTCTGATGCTGCTCGGAGTGGGGTTTCTTTTCGGCATCGGCCACGGCTTGCTCTTTCCTGCCCTGAATGCCATGGCCATCCGCGATGAGCCTTATTCGGCCCGTGGCAAGGTGACCGGCATCTTTACCGGAGGTATTGACAGTGGTGCCTTCATCGGCGCCATCATGCTGGGCCTTATTGGCGATTTTGCCGGCTATACCAGTTTGTTTCTTTGTGCGGCGGTTGTTCTTTCAAGTGGCCATCTGCTGCTGCGCCTTAAGGCCTCGCCAAAGGCATAGGGACGGTTCGCTAACCGCTTCTATCCTTTAATAGAAAACATCGGCTTATCAGTCACGACAAAGCCGATCTTTTCTGCTAGAATTCCTGGCTGTCCACATTGACTAACGCAGAATCGGAACCCCATGTCCATGAGCCTTAGCTACAAACTGGTGATCGGCTGCAGCCTGATTCTGCTGATCTCTTTGAGTATCACCTTCTACGTCATCAACGAGCGCCAGCAGCAACTCATTATCCGTCAGGCTGAGAACGAGGCACGAGCGGTATTTCAGCAGATTGTCATCATGCGCCGCTGGATTTCCGATCATGGCGGAGTCTTTGTCGAACAACTCCCCTGGGCCCAGGAAGGACCACCGCAACAAGCACAGACCAACAGACCCGAAGCACGACGTTACACCCGCAAAACCCCGGCCATGGTTACCAAGGAGCTGGTCAGCTATGCCCGTGACAAAGGGTTGTATTGGTTCCACATCACCAGCCTAAAATTAACTAACCCCGAAAATGCCCCGGATGATTTCGAACGTGCAGCGCTACTACGCTTTGAGGAAGAGCCCCTGCAGGAAATCATTGCCATGGAAGAACTGGATAAGACCAGTTACCTGCGCTACATCTCACCACTTTACGTTGAGGAAACCTGCCTTGCTTGCCATGAGGGATATGAAATAGGAGAAGTTCGCGGTGCCATCAGCGTCACCCTGCCGTTGGGGGAAATCTTTGCCGAAGCCAAATCCAATCGCAACCTGATGTTCGGCTCTATGCTGCTACTGGTACTCCTGCTAAGCAGCACCCTGCTGTATTTTTTGCGCCGCATGGTGCTGGTTCCGGTCGATAACCTGACGACATCGATCCGCCACTTTTCAGAAAAAGGCCCACCGCCCGGCGCTATTGTGCGAAGCGGTGATGAATTTGAAGAGTTGTCCCGTTCCTTTGAGGAGATGGCCGCCAGTCTTTCGGAGTACCAATCAGAACTCGAAGACAAGGTCCGTGATGCAACGCTGGAACTGCAACAGCTCAACCAACAGATTCGTGCCGCCAGCGAACACAAATCAGAGTTCCTCGCCCGTGCTGCCCATGAATTACGTACCCCGCTGACATCTATCAGGGGCGCAATGGAATATATTACCGCACGGATAAAGCAGCCATCTGCAACTACAAAAACGTCACGCCCCGACGATCTCATCGAATTTTTTCAGATTATCCAGAAAAATACCGAACGTCTGATCCGCATGGTGCAAACCATGCTCGACATCGAATATATCGAGGCAGGGGCCGAACAGTCACTTAACCTGACCCGGATCAATCTGGCCGATGTTATTAACGAAAGCGTCCAGTCTTTCACCTACGATGCCGAACACCACAACCTCGATCTTCGCATCCTTCCCCTTGATTTACCCTCCATTGAAGCGGATGAGGATCGCCTGCGTCAGCTGCTGACCAATCTGCTCGGCAACGCTGTCAAGTTCGCCAGAGAACGGACGGCCATTACCATCTGTGCCGGCTTAGAGGGTAATATGATCCTGGTAAAGATATGCAATCAGGGGGCAAGCATTCCAGCAGAACAGCGGGAAAGTGTTTTCGGGCGTTTCTACCGCTCGGGCGACAAAGCCGGTACCGGCCTCGGTCTGGCGATCTGTCGTGCTATTGTTGAGGCTCACGGCGGCACCATCAACATCAACGACCCTGCCGAGGGCAGTGGTGTCTGCGTTTATTTCACGCTGCCGGTTCGCAACAGTGTCAAGGAGGAGAGCTAGCGATGGACACAACAGACAACATCACCCTGCTGGCCGTTGATGATGATGCGGATATCCGCACCGTTCTTAAAGCCAATCTTGGCCTGCACGGTTTTACCGTCGTCACGGCCGCCAATCTGGCTGAAACACGAGACATTCTCAACACCATGACTCCGGCCCTGATGATCCTTGATCTGACCCTGCCCGATGGTGATGGCCTCGATTTTTGTGAGGAATTCAAAGGAACCCACCCGCAGATACCCGTCATCATGCTCACCGCCCGGGACAAACTTCAGGACAAAATCATCGGGCTGGAAACCGGTGCTGACGATTATGTGGTCAAACCCTTTGAAACCTGCGAGCTGCTGGCCCGGATCCGCGCACGCCTGCGCCACACACAACCAGCAGAATTCGTTCGCACTATCTGCGCCGGAGATCTGCTGATTGACATCGGCAATCACCAGGCCACCCTGCGCGGCGAACCGGTCGCCCTGACCCCGAAGCAGTTTCAATTGCTGACCTTTCTGGCGGAAAATCGTGGCCGTCTGGTGACTCGGGAAGAAATCCGGCGGACCTTATGGAAAGACTCCCCCATCTATTCTTGGAGTCGGGTGATTGATGTCCACATCCAGCATCTGCGCCAGAAAATTGAAGGTGATGCTGCCGCGCCCAGATACATTGTCACGGTATTGGGGCAGGGATATCGATTTGAAGGCTAACTGCTTATCATCCAAAAATTATTGACCAAACCCATTCACCTATAATTGCTCCCAAGGCCACCACCGATGGTAAATGATAATTTCTCGGAAATCTAAGACTATATTACAGAACAACATTTAAAACTGCCCATCCTGGTCATTTCAGGTTGGGCAGTTAACTGTCTAGAATGTTCTGGATTTAAGTAGGGTAGTAAAGCAAACGCCAGAACGCAGCATCCGATGCAGCACCTGAAGTCGAATCAACTCCATTGACGCTTGCTCCTCTCAACAAGTGCATCGTTGAAAAAGGAGATAATCACACCCAAAAGTTAGTTAGGCCCGGACGTCAGGTTCAGATTCATAGATCAGCCGCCTCGGACCATGGACATGACACTGGTCATATTAAGGGTTGTCGCTTGCTGGCGGATCTGTGGCAGGTATTGGTTTTGCATCTGCTTTGCTGGTCCGAGTAGATTCTGGTAAGTTTCTCTCATCAGTGTCGTGCTCATGACCCGACCGCCTGCATAATAGCGCCTGGCAAGCTGACCCAAGGCATAAGTGGTGGCAAACGAAAACGCCAGGCCGGTGGCGGCACTCCCTATCTTGCCAAAAGCCTTACCGGCAGCCTTACCGAGGAGTCCTCCCAGCACCTTCCGACCTATTTGTTCCAGATATTGCGAGGTGAGGCCTACTCCGGCGGTGGCAATAAATTCTTTGATATGATCCTGGTCAAGGTTAACCCCATGTGCTTTGCCGATGACATAGACCATTTTTATCTGCAACGGAATAATAGCCATTGATGCCCAGGACTGCGGCAGCAATTCCAGCGCCCCGCTGATGATGGCGTAGTTCAAAATCAATTTGTCCATCTCCGCAATGGATGCCGTTTGAGGTGCCGCGCTGATGGCTGCGTTTCCGGTGTCAGGTGTCGATGTTTCAGTAAGTTTAACGAAGGTATCGACCTCTTCCTCAAATGCGGTTACCTGTTCATTATCAAGCTTGAGCAGACCTTTTAATTCTTTCAGGAAATCCGTTTCTGCTGCACTCTGGCGACCATCTGCGTCGCACACGCAGACCGCCATTTCATAGGCCAATTGACGCAGCGCCACTTCGTCAAGGGCGGTTGTTGCTGATCAGGATTCATATGTTCCGCTCCAGCATTCAGCGTAAGGGGTAAAAACTCCAGGGGACTATCAAAAACATGGTTGGCTAAAAGGTTATTACAGCCGCGCCTCTGTTCTTCATGGTGACTCTTTCTTTGGCGGGGCAGTCTGTCTTGCACTGGCACTGGTGAGGGACCTGCGCAGTTCTGCTTCGAGCGTTTCGAGTTGAGCCTGTGCCTCAACGCGTTTCTTGCGTCCCTCATCGGCAATGCGCAGGCTCTCTTCAACGGTATCGATCAGTGCAGCATTGGCCTGCTTGACCGCCTCAATATCAAACACACCGCGTTCAATTTCCTGACGTGCCTCAGCGTTGCCCTGTTTAAGATTCTCAGCATTCACCTTAAGCAACTCGTTAGTGAGGTCACTGGCAGAACGGATGCTGCCAGCCGCTTCGCGAGAGCGGTGAATGGTCAGCGCCTGGGCCAGTTGCTGACGCCACAATGGTAAGGTGTTGGCAGTGGTCGAGACGATCTTGTTGATCAGGCCCTTGTTGTTCTCCTGAACCAGACGAATGCTGGGCAGGCTCTGCATGGCTACCTGACGGGTCAGTTTGAGATCATGCACCCGACGTTCCAGGACATCCCGGTTGGCGCGCAGGTCACGCAACTGCTGGGCATCAATCATCGCTTCGCCGGCTGTCACTTCGCGCTCTTTGGCGGGAATAATCTCATAATCGAGTCGTCGCAGCTTTTCCTCACCGGCAATGATATAGTGTTCCAGTTGATGAAAATATTCCAGATTTGCGGCATAAAGGCGATCGAGGGAGACAACGTCGGTAAGCAGTTGGGTTTTGTGTCGTTCGAGATCATCCCCGATAGCATCGATCTGGTCACGAACTTCCTCGTAACGCTGGATAAACCGGGCCAGTGGCTTGGTTTTACCGCGCAGTCGGTCGAGAATACCGGGTTTGTACTTGGGATCCAGAGCTCCCAGGTCGAACTTTCGCAGCGTACCAACCATCGCATTAAGTGCCTCTCCAGCCACTCCGGTATCTTTATTGCGCACCCCTTCGAGCATATCATCAGAAATACTCGCTAACTGCTGCTGGGCCTGGGCTCCGAAATAGAGCAGAGAATGGTTGTCATTGAGATCAATTTCCTGTAGCAGTGCATCAATCGCTGCCCGTTGCGCCGTATCGGCCTGCTGGTAACTTAAGGGCGGCTTGCTGTGCAGCAGATCGGTCTCTATTGTCTTGAGTTCTGTCTCGTTCAACATCGTTTCAATTCCTCCAGAATTCCGGGGTCAATTCAAACCTTCGCGCTTTAGTTGGGTCTGAAGCACCTCCATCTGCACATCGAGATCGCGCAGGTCGTTTTCCAACAAACGCTGATGTTGTTGCTCAAAGACCTCTTCGATGGTAACCAGAACCCGGCGGAAGTTTCCTTCCAGCTGATGAGCCCGGTCATGAACGTGGGCCTCGGCATAGCCACTGGCAACGCGCTGAGCGCCATCCAGATAGGTATTGAGAAACTTACGTGCCCGCTGCAGGTCACGGGGATCACGGGCAATCTGCGTCAATATCTCTCGTGCCAGAGAGACAATGCTGGTCAGTCGTTGTTTCAACTCCGGCTGATCGAGTTGACCACATGCCTGTTCGATGAGCAGGATCTTCTGCTCCGCCTGCTCCAATGCTGCGCTGACCCGCTGGGCGGTTGCGTTTCGGCCTGGGACAACAAGCGCTTGCCGGCGCGGATCGAGACCGTAAAGCAGAACAAAAGCAACAAAGGCTCCGGCACCAAAGGCCAGGGCAACGGGCAGATTGTGCCCAGCTCCGGCCCAGGCAGTCAGGGCCGTCGCCAGGCCGACCGTCGCTCCCCCGATCGCCTTGAATGGCCAGCGCTGGGATGTCTGGAACTTTTGCTGCTGTTGACTGACTTCCTGTAAAAAACCACGGCGGGCAAGAATGGCACCAACGACAAACAGACTGTAGGCACCGGCATTGGTCAGAAAAGCTGTTAATCGTCCACTCCCCAGAGCAATCACCGCAGCAGGAATCAACGGCAGAGGCAACAACCACAGCAATCGCGCCTTGCGCGGCACCAAAGCAGCGGCCCGACGGCGGCGTTGACGATAATCTTTCACCAGCTGTTCTGACTGTCGCACCCGCTTTTCCAATTCAACCGTTGCTTTGGGCAAGCCACGAGAAATCAGATCAACCCCCTCGCGAAGGAACAAATCAAGCCTCGAACGCCAAGTCTGATCCGGTCGCTTTGTCATGTCATAGAACCAGCAAAGCCTGCCAGCATGCAACACCAACAGTGGCGAACAGCAGGGTGAGGCCAATCAGTTTTTGGAGGATTTTTGGCATACCGGCTTTGCTCCCATGTTCCTGCCGGGTTAATCCGGCTGGCAATGACAATCTTACAACGTATTGAAGTACTAAAACAAACCCCAGTTACTCATAATCAAATCAAAGTGGAGAGGAAGATCCGTTGTTGCTAGACAGGTTAGTTTCGAGATAAATGTCAATGATAGGAATGTCCGGAAAGTTGTATCAGGATTTTTAGTGCAGAAGATGTGGCAAATCTGATTTGCTTTACAACTCCTGCTTTACCGGAAAACTCCGCCTGAATAGCCAAGCGGGGATTTCGTGTTCTTATGATCGTGACACGTGAGAAAGGTTTATCCAGAGAGGACACGGGCCTCCATGTTGAATGCAAACCCAGTAAAATTATTTCTGCAAATATAGCTTTGTGTCGCGCATTGTCAGCAGACCTGCTTCGTCACTGCTGCGTCTTCTCCATGATTTAAGAATATTTTAAGTTGAGAAAAGACTATGGCCATCCGATACTTTAAATCGGTGGCGGGTCAGTTAAAATGCCTGAACGGTGACAGAACACTGATCGATTGGCCAGTCGGGCCCCATTTTTAAGAATCAGACCGTGTCACCGGGAATCCAACAAGAAGGAGTCGGACATATGGACCGTCGCTCACTGTTACGTTTGACAGGATTAACACTGATGGGACTCATGGCCTCACCAAAGCCGAACCTTGCTTCATGCGTCGCGACGGGAGACAATCCCCAGGGCCCGCTCTACGTACCCGGAGCTCCCTTTACGGACAAGTTGAATTGCGCCTCAGAATATGGCCGCTCTCTCACAGTAAGCGGCCGCGTTTTCTCGGCAAGCACGTGCCAGCCGCTGGGAGGTGTGATCCTCGACCTTTGGCACGCAAACGCAAGCGGTCACTATTATGGACTTGAGTTTTACTCCAGTGGGGCGCTGGAAAGCGGTTTGCTGCGGGGCAAGATCAAATGCGGACCGGACGGCCATTACTCCTTCTCAACGATACTTCCCGGCTACTTCAGACTAACGCCGACGCGGGTTCGCCCCCGTCATATACACGTCATCGCCAGCAGCCCCGACGGTGACGAGTTGGTTACCCAGCTCTACTTCAGGGGAGACCCGCAGCTTAAGGGTAATATGAGCGCAAAACCGGATCTTATTATGGATGTAGAAAAAAAACCTTCCGGGTTCATGGCCAATTTCGATTTTTATATTTGACTCGGACAAAATCTATAGTGATCGGAAGCTGAGCTGGGAGTTATCGCCCCACCCATCCCAAGTTGGGATTTTTTCCTATAAAACGCCCTCCAGTTGGCGCTCTTCAGAAGTTGCCCATTTAGTAGCTGCAATCCCAGAATCTGGATGCAGCCTTTGATCTGTCTTGGCAGTCTTGATAAATAAGTAACACCCACGATTTGGTATCCGTGGACGTTTCGTGTTCTGTTAGTGGTGCATTACGGTTGGATCGTGAGGCGAATTTTTTGCTCAGCATGGTGCTTATATGCCAGAGGATGAACCAAATGGGGGAACTCAAGAAGGACTCGATATAAAAGTTACCAATCTGGTCATTTATTGCTTGCAATTGATAACGGCTATCAATATAGTAGCAATCAACAGAACAAAGCTTGTTGTGGCAGGCGAGCCAAGTTCCTCTTCATTTTCATCCTCCTTTCGTGGTTCAGAAAGCCAGTTGCGGCACCTCCCCGCAACTGGCTTTCACTTTTTCTGATTGTGTTGCTTAATCCCGACCTATGTAGATCCAGGGCTTTTTTGAGATTGCATCTAAACTGTAGGAATTATTTTGCATGCTAAGCAAGACTTTGAAAACGGCAGCAAGGTGTTTATGGCTGACAATGTTACTGGTTTTTGTGGTTAGCTGTACAACTTCAAACAGAGTCATGAACTCGGCACAGAAAACACAGCCCCCCTGTTCCAGTGAATGGTATCAGTCGCTAGAAAAGACAGTAGCAACCGGAGATGGTCATGGACACGGCCCAGATATAGGCTCGGATGAATGGAAGTCTGTGATCGAATTTAAACTTGGTATTCGAGGATCTTCCACTGTTCCGAAACGCGACAGCGAAGCTTGGTGTCGATATATCGACCATCTCATACAGACTGAGTCGTCATTCAACAACTAGACATTTCTGAGCGGCGGAAGCAGTAAAAAAGGGGGTTCATCATGAAATCCATCCATAATTTTTCTAAATTATTACTATCACTCGCTATCGGCCTGGCACTTACGGCTATTGTTTTGACAGGCACTGGGGCTCACGCCAGCACTGATGCGGCGGTATCACCTGAAGTCGCCAGCGGCTTAACCGTCAGACCGGTGGTCAAAACCAGCACCTTTGCGGTAGCCGCCGCGAACCCTTTGGCAACTGAAGCAGGCTACAATATGATCAAAAGAGGTGGATCAGCCGTTGATGCTGCCGTTGCGATTCAGGCGATGCTGACCCTGGTTGAACCACAATCCAGCGGCATTGGTGGTGGTGCCTTTTTGATGGTGTCAGAGGAAGGCAAGGTGATGGCCTACGATGGCCGTGAAAAAGCGCCTTCTACTGCAATCGGTGAGCTATTTATGGTCGACGGTGAACCGTTAGCCTTCCTTGATGCCGCGGCCAGTGGATTGTCAGTTGGTGTGCCCGGCACCATGCGTATGTTGGAGTTGGCGCATCAGCAGCATGGTAAACTGTTGTGGTCAGATTTGTTCCAGCAAGCCATCATTCTGGCTGAAAAAGGTTTTGAGATTAGCCCCAGATTGAACGCCTTACTGGAAAGGGATCCGCGATTACGTGAAGATCCGATTGCGGGCGTTTTTTATTATGATAGCGAAGGTAAGCCGCATCCGGTCGGCCATAAACTCCAAAACCCCGCACTGGCAACGGTGTTGCGTTCAATCGCAGAGAATGGCGCTTCAGCAATATATGAAGGTGCAATTGCCGAAGATGTTGTGCGACGTGTGCAAAACCACCCCAAATATGCGGGGAGCTTAAGCCTTACAGATATGGACGCCTACGATGCCAAAGTGCGTGCAGCAATCTGTACGCCTTGGAAAACCTATCATGTCTGTGGTTTTCCACCTCCTTCATCAGGTCATTTAACCATGATGCAAATATTGGGTATCATGAGCCGGCTTGAGCCCCCTGCAACGGTGCTGGACAACGGCGTTCCTTCCGAAGCCTGGTTGCACCAGTTTTTGGAAGCCTCACGCTTGGCCTTTGCTGATAGAGCGATGTATATCGGTGATCCGGATTTTGTTGAAGCATTCGGTGGTAACTGGAGCGCAATGCTTAACCCTGAGTATTTAACACTGCGCGCCGGTCTGATTGGTGAAAAGAGCATGGGAAGTGGCGGGGCGAGTGCCGGTCAGCCGTTACCAATGATGGCAAATGTTTATGCGCCTCAGACAGATCAGCCTGAATACGGAACCAGCCATATCAGTATTGTCGATCAAGACGGCATGGCGGTCGCCATGACCACGACGATCGAAGCGGCATTTGGATCGCGAATCATGTCAGACGGAGGTTCTGGATTAACCGGTGGATTCTTGCTCAACAATGAATTGACAGACTTCTCGTTCCGCCCGATGGATAGGGAGGGTCGGCCTATTGCAAACCGTGTTGAGCCGAACAAAAGACCGCGCTCCAGTATGAGTCCAACTCTGGTATTTGATCAAGACTCAGGTGATCTTGTCGCTAGTCTGGGTTCACCCGGTGGTGCGGCGATTATTCATTACACCGCAAAAACCATGGTTGCTATGCTGGATTGGGGACTTGATCCGCAAACCGCTGTCACACTTCCACATGCTGTCACTCTGGGCGGCACTGCCTTTTTAGAAGAAGATGGTTTTCCGCAATCAACGCTGCAAGGTTTGATTGAGCGGGGCCATGATATGAGCTGGCGCTCCTTGACCAGCGGATTGCAGGTAATCCGTAAAACTGGAAGTGGTTTTGTTGGCGGAGCAGACCCGCGTCGTGAAGGTTTGGTTTTGGGGGATTGATTTGTGTATTTTGCAAATCGCCCAACTTTTTCCAAGGGGCCCGCTAGATAGCGTTGACTACTGCAGGACTCAAAATCGCTGACGACTACAGGATAAACCGCTCATCCCGTATAGTGCATCTATTCTAAAAACCGCCAAGACATGTCCTGAAATAGGCGCAACACAGGAACACCCCGCTTGGATGGTCAGACGGCGTGTTCGTTTTCAAAAAGTGGTGGATTATAGGAATGATTTGCTGTGGTTTAATCAAGACACTTATTTTTTTCCGCGGACAATATGACCCTGGCCATACTTTTTGTTATGTAGCCTTATCGTCTTTGACCAACGCTCCCGGCAAGGTAAACATAAAACAACTTCCTTTGCCGTGCCCTTCTGATTCAACCCAGATACGCCCCTGATAGATGGAAATAATCTTTTTCACCAGAGCAAGCCCGAGACCACTGCCTTCACTACCCTGATTAAGTTGAGAGAAAAGGTTGAAGATGCGGTCGTTATGCTCAGGTGCGATACCAATGCCGTTATCACGAACATAAAAAACAACGTCCTGCCCTTGTTGCATTGCCCCGATTTCAATAAGGGGATGGGGCTGGTCACCACTGTACTTGACGGCATTTTCGATCAGATTCTGCCAGACTTGTGCGAAATGTAGGGCATCTCCATGTAACTTTTGGGTCAACTCGCTGTTTGATACCTTAACATCATGGTTCTGTAAGATGCCTGCCAGCGCAGCTAGGCAGTCCTCAACGGGCTGTCCTGCTGACAGGGTCTGAGCTTGCGTATCGACAGTACCAATGCGCGAATAGTGCAGCAAGGCATCGAGAAGTTGCTGCATCTTGTCAGCAGCTTTATCGATATAGTCCAGATCTTCCTTGACTTGGGACTGGTCCGTGCTCAGCAGATCCTGCCGCAATATTCCTGCATAGGTCCGAACGGTAATCAATGGACTTTTTAGATCATGGGACACACTGTAGACAAACTGCTCTATCTCCTGGTTTTTCTGCTCCAGTGCCCATTGGGCCTGTTTGCGTGCAGTGATATCGCGTACAAAAACGAAAAAACGACCATGACTCAAGGGACTGTAGCTTACACTGACTTCTACAGACCATATCGAACCATCTTTGCGCTGGTGCTCGCTCTCAAATAAATCGCCCCCCTGTGTCATCACTTTGTTAATGTGCCGGACGGCCTCATCGGTATTTTCGTTGGCATCCAGTTCGGAAACATGCAGACTCAACAACTCATCCCGATACTAGCCAGAAAACGTC
>CAZMFD010000055.1:6313-19116 GCA_964565445.1 uncultured Geobacteraceae bacterium | reverse complement strand
GAAAAGAAAGGGCGACGCATGCGTCGCCCCTACGGATTCTTTTATCACCGCCGTCCGGCGCGGCGCAGTGCCCCTGGAGAAAAATCCTGCTCGCTCAGGGTAATGTCGAAATTATAGGTAGACGACTCATTGTCCATCCCCAGCGCCAGATAGCGGCCGGACTGCAGATCATAATGGGCTTCTACCGTAGTCCAGTAGGTGGGGACATCGTAGTAGTTGATACCGTGTCCTTCGGAAACCCGCCAGAGCTGGTCGCGGTTGTCGTAGAGATCAGCGGCGACAATCTGCCAGGAATCTTCATCAACATAAAAGGTGCGTTTTTTGTAAAGATGACGGGATCCGTCACGCAAAGTCGCTTCGATTACCCAGACCCGGTGCAGTTCATAGCGCAGATGTTCGGGATTTAGATGCAGTGGGGTCAGCATATCGCTGTAGCGCAGTTGATCGCTATGAAGTTTGTAGCTGTTATAAGGGACGTACAGCTCTTTTTTACCAATCAGTTTCCAGTCATAACGGTCGGGTGCGCCGTTGAACATGTCGAACTGGTCGGTGGTGCGCAGGCTGTCCGAAGCGGTTCCGGGGTTGTCGTAGGCGACATTGGGTGCCCGCCGGACGCGGCGCTGGCCGGGATTGTAAACCCAGGCACTGCGTGGCTCGGCAACCTGATCGAGGGTCTCATGGACCAGCAGCACCTCACCAGCCAAGCGGGCCGGAGCGGTGACTTCCTGGCGGAACATGAGGATACGGTTGTTCATTTTTTCTTCGGTCATTCCTTCCTGGGAGTAGATCAGGCTGAACATGTCCTCAAACTGCACCAGGGTATAGTCCCCGCCACGGGTCATGGCTGCCTGGGCAATACTGCGGGTGGCAAAATCACCCCGGTAGCGCAGCATGTGGTTCCACAGAACTTCGATGCCGCTTTTGGGAATCGGGAAGGGGATGCCGATGACGGTGCCTTTGACGCCGTCGCCGTTGTTGACCAGTTCAGCGGTCTGGGCGACCTGTTTAGTGGCATCATAAATCCGCTGCGGCACTGAGGCGCTGCGACGGGTCGGGTAAACATTCATTTGATACGTATCATAAGTTTCCAGCAGGGCCTGATGACCGACGGTCAGTTTGTCGCGATATTGGTCAATATTGGCGGCGTTGATGGTGAATTGAACCAGATCCCCGGCAAAGGGGTCGGGGTGATGCATGCCTGTTTCATAACCGGTCGGTGGCGTGGTGATGCCTCCTTCCCAGGCCGGGATGGTGTCGTCAGCGTTAGCGGCGCGTTCGGCTCCCAGCGGGGTCAGATCCTGTCCGAGGCGTTCGGCTTCTTCAGCAGTGATGGCGCCAAGGGAAAGTCCGGCTGTCGCTGTGACCAGCAGAAGGGTGGATATCCAGGTAAATGCTTTTTTCAGCATGATGGTTGCTCCTTGTAAAAATTAGAAAAAGTACTTGATCTCGGCGGCCAGAAAGTCACGGTCGTTGATCAGGTTGTAGCGTCCGGCACCGAAATACTCGGTGTAGCTGATATCGCCTGCCCATTTGTTCTGGTAATTGGCGCCAAGGCCCAGAGTGACCGCTTTACGTCCTTCAACAAAGTTACCACCGGGGCCTGGGGTGGTGCCTTGTACGTCATGTGCCCAGGCAATCCGCGGTGACAGGGTGACTGCACCGATGGCGTTGTTGAAATCGAGCTTGGCGACCATGCGGTAACCCCAAGATGTGGCGTCGGCAAAGGCGGAGGATGGTTCGGCGTCTTTATTGGCATGTGCTGAAGCCGTTGGATCAGATCCTTCATGGTATGGGTTGCCGGAAACAGGAGTGCCGGGGCCGTCAAAGCGCAATGTGCTTTTACTCGGCATGCCGTGGACATGGGTGAGGCCTACTTCACCAACAAGGGTAAACTGGCTAGAACCCAATGTCGGGCCAAATAGATGGGTAGCAGTCATTTGAGCTTGACTGACGTCAAGGCGCTTATATCCTCGGATGTAGGTATCTGTGCCGAAAATACCGACTTGATTTATATTATAGTCCGCAAAGTTGGCATGATTTAGAGGTGTAAGAGCTGCTATTAGTACTTCTATGTCGTCAATTTGCAGTGGTACTTCTTTGCGATAGGAATATTCACCCTGAAGTGCAGTACCGGTAGCGTTGATGAGGGTGTTGAAGCTGGCGCCGTAAAGTTTAATGTCTTCAGGGTATTCAAGTAGATAATTAGCAGTTTGAGCATAATGGTTGATAAGAATTGGTATGGCGCCTTCGAGAGCTTGACCAGGGGCAGTAGCGGGGGCTAAAGCGTTTGCTTGCGCTGCACTCACAGCTGAACCTGTCCAGGCACTTATTAAAGGAAGGCGGCTATGATAATTAATGAAATAAAAACCGAACTCCGAGTCGTTCAGGCCGGGGGCAAATACCCGCATGGCGAGTCCGTACTGGCCGTCATCTTTGGGTTTATTGTCGCGCATACGAGAAACGGCAAGAAAATCGGGTTCAAATGTATCAAGGTCCAGGTTGATAGTGCCACCAGTAAGGGCTAAGACCCCGCCAGTAATTGCAGGAAATTGAGGGTTTGTTGTTCCCAAATCAGAGACATCCCCCCACCCCAGCATAACCTTATTGCCACCCTCGCCGGCAAAATCATTAGTGCTCCAGTAGCTACCAGGCGGATCGATTTTGACTTCTTCCCATTCGTACTGATAAAAGCCCTCAAAACTGATGTTTTCCGTCGGGCTGATGGAGCCGGACACCATGCCTACCGGAACCAGGCCTTCGCGTAGTTCGGCGCCGGCGACGCGCAGTTTGCTGACATCAAAGGGGTTGATGATGTTGATGCCGTTCTGGATGAAGGTGCTCTCCCCCCAGCTTAGGACCTGCTGGCCGACGCGCAGTTGGGCCGGTGCGGTAGCGATATCGAAATCCCAGTTGATATAGGCATCGAGCAGGGTGGCGTCCTTGCCTATCATGTCCTTGGCATCGCTACTTAATTCCGTGCGCTGACGGCTGCCATCGTTGTTCTCAAAATCATAAAAGGCGGTGCCCCGCACAAACAGGCCGAAATTCCGCCAGTTCAGGGCCAGCTCACTGGTGATTTTGGCGGTATGGTTGATCAGGTCACCCTTATCATAATTGAGATTGCCATCGTCGTAGTTGACCGAATAGGCGTCGCCTTTGCCGGAGTTGTATTGTCGGTTTGCCGTTCCGATCAGGTCGGAGTCCTGGTCCTTCATGCGCCAGGCCGCACCGTAGGACAGGGTGGTGTCAAGGTTGCCGCTGACTTCGTCACCGAGACTGAACTGGAAAGCCTCGACGGAAGGGACTGGCAGCGCCAGCAGCGCACAGACCAGCAGGGAGCTGATGCCCTGAAACAGGGGGTGCTTCTTTGCAGGACGATGATTCATTCGGTTCCTCCTTGAAACGATGGGGAGCAGCACAATGCCCGTGGAAATGTAGCGGCCGGTTAAGGGGTGAAAATGGTAGGTCCGGTAGCTATTATTCCTGGGGCAAGATAAAATGTTGCGGAATATTAGCGTTGACGTGGCTTTTTGCGCAACAGTAAAAAAGCGTTTCGCTTAATTGGGGTTGGCTTACGCTGCTGGATAACATCAAAATCTTATTGAAATAGTTAGATAGCCTCCCCATATTAGTAGCTTAGTTGTACGCAACCATGCCAATGTTGTTTACGTTAAGGTAAAGATCAAAACATCGTTATGCATCTGATTAGATATTTCCCTTGGCGCATAGATGACGAGCTACTATAATCGCGAATTGTAAAAAAATGATTAGTCTGTCGAAATCGAAATCGAAATCGAAATCGAAATCGTTCTTGTTTTCGGCCCGGACCTTACACACAGGCAACAAAATCGATGGACGGACGGCATAGGTCAAGTTGCTCGTGCCGAGGAGCTGCTTTTTCGATCCCGATCCCGATTTCGACAATTGAATCATCCCGGTGGTAGGTTGCGTCTGGCGTTACCTTAGCCGGTTAGATAATCGGAAAATCCTTTCACCCTGTTTTTATCGAAGGAGTTGGTTGTTTATGCGCTATCAAAAATCACAGGAACTTTTTGCCCAGGCTCAGAAAACTATTCCCGGTGGCGTCAACAGTCCGGTGCGGGCGTTCAAGTCGGTGGGAACCCAACCGATTTTTATCGACCATGCCCTCGGCAGCAAAATCACCGATGTCGACGGCAATGAATATATTGATTACGTCGGTTCCTGGGGGCCGATGATTCTGGGCCATTGTCACCCCAAGGTGGTGGAGGCGATTCAGCAGACAGCGATCAAAGGAGCTTCCTTTGGCGCACCCACGGCACTGGAGACCGAACTTGCGGAGCTGGTCAGTCAGGCTTACCCCAATATCGAAAAGGTGCGGATGGTTTCTTCCGGTACCGAAGCGACCATGAGCGCTATCCGCCTGGCACGGGGTTTTACCGGCCGTGACAAGATTCTCAAGTTCGACGGCTGCTACCATGGCCACGCCGACTCCCTGCTGGTCAAAGCCGGTAGCGGCGCAGCAACCTTCGGCGTGCCCACCTCACCCGGGGTCCCGGCGGATTTTGCCAAATACACCCTGACCGCTACCTATAACGACCTGGCCGATGTCCAGCAGCTGGTTGCGGCTAACAAGGGTGAGATCGCCTGCATTATTCTCGAGCCGATTGCCGGTAACATGGGATGCGTGCCACCCCGTACCGGTTTTCTTGAAGGCTTGCGCAGCCTCTGTGACGCCGAAGGGATCCTGCTGATCATGGATGAAGTCATGACCGGTTTCCGGGTCGCTTACGGTGGGGCCCAGGAGCGTTATGGCGTGCGCGGTGACCTGGTCTGTCTCGGTAAAATCATTGGTGGTGGCCTGCCGGTCGGCGCTTTTGGTGGTCGTCGTGACATCATGGATTCTCTCTCGCCCCTGGGCGGGGTTTACCAGGCCGGGACCCTGTCGGGGAATCCCCTGGCCATGAGTGCCGGCATTGCTACCCTTAAGCTGCTGCAGGCAGAAGGTTTTTATGAGCAGGTTGAAGAGAAGACTGCCTATCTCGAAAAAGGCTTGCAGCAGGTGTGCGCCGCTCAACCGGTGCCGACCCGCTGGCAGCGCGTCGGTGGCATGTTCTGCACCTACTTTACCGACCGGGAAGTTTTCTCCTTTGCTGATGCGGCTACCAGCGATACCGAAACCTTCGGACGCTTTTTCCGGGCCATGCTTGATCAGGGGATCAATCTGGCGCCGTCCCAGTTTGAGGCAGGCTTCATGAGTGTCGCCCACAGTCGCGAAGACCTGGATAAAACGATTGTCGCAGCCGACAAGTCCTTTGCTTCCCTGAAGGGCTGAGACGGCCTGATGTAGCGTAGAAAAGCGGTTGACTTGAAAGAGGCGCTGTGCTAGTTAAGGGTCGCTTTAACGGCCATTTTCCGGCTGGAAAAAGACTTACATGAACGAACAGGAACGCGAACAGAAACGCAGGTTGTACCGCAGTCTCGGTTTTTTATCGTCCCTCGGCATTGGGATGGTAGCAGCGACCCTGCTGGGACTGGCGATCGGTTACTTCCTTGATCAGTGGCTCGATACGCGTCCGATTTTTACTATTATCATGTTGGTTTTCGGCATCGCTGCCGGTTTCCGCAACGTTTATGTCCTGACGTCATGGGAGTTGCGCCGGCAACAGAAAGATCAGGACGAGAATCCCCAATGACTGATCAGGATGCCGGTCTGGCGCAAGCTCTGGCACGGCGTAACTGGGTCATCCTGGCGCTGATGGTCGTTGTCAGCCTGTTGTGGCGTTCAGCCCCGATAACCCTTGGAGTGCTGGGTGGGGGACTGGTGATCGCGCTTAATTATCACTGGATGGGACGCTCATTGACTAAACTGCTGGCTGACCCGCAACGGGCGCCACGGCGTAAAGTCTTCACCGGGATCAACTACCTGCTGCGCCTGGTGGTGATGGGGGTGACGATTTACCTGCTGCTGGTTCATGTCAAGGTTCATCCCATTGGCCTGGCTGTCGGCTTATCGTTGTACGTTGTTAACCTGATGTACAGTACGATCAGGCGATTGTACTAGAAGTATATATTGTTATAAAAACAGGAGAGAGAGCTTATGGTTCATCCTTTTATGTTTCTCGAGTGGTTTGCCGATCTGATCAGTCTGCATGTCGGCCCGCACGTTCTTTATACCTGGCTGGCCATGGCGATTCTGTTGTCCGGAGCCTGGTTGGCAAGCCGTACCATCAGCATGGTGCCGGGCAGAATGCAGAATTTTATGGAAGCAGTCATGACCGCTTTCGACAGCCTGATTGAAAATGTCATGGGCAAGGACGGCAAACCGTACTTTCCGCTGATTGCTACCATCGGTATGTTTGTTCTGGTGGGAAATCTCCTGGGTCTGGTACCCTCCTGTTTTCCCCCGACCGCCAGTCTTAATACCAATGCCGCCCTGGCGTTGACGGTCTTTTTCATGACCCATTATATCGGTGTCAAAAAGCACGGCTTTCATTACATCAAGCATTTCATGGGGCCGATCATCTGGCTGGCCCCTTTGATGATTATTATCGAGATTTTAAGTCATCTGGTTCGTCCCATTTCCCTGTCGTTGCGTCTGTTCGGTAACATGTACGGCAAGGAAATCGTGTTGATGATCTTTTTTGCCCTGGTGCCCTTGTTCCTGCCGATCCCGATCATGTTCCTCGGAGTGCTGATCAGTATGATCCAGGCCTTTGTTTTTGTTCTTCTGTCGATGATTTATATCGCCGGTTCGCTGGAAGAGGCCCATTAAATAACAGTTGCCTCTGTTCAGTCCGGGATCGGGGATCCTGTGCCAGGACGAAGCTCAATAATGACTAAAACTTTATTCATGTCTTCACAAGGGTGGAGACATAAGTCCTATACTTTAGGAACAATCAACGTTCACAACCGCATAACAAAGGAGTAGTACCATGGATTTTTTCACTTGGAGCATCATCGCAGCAGCATTTGGTATGGGTATTGGTTCTATCGGTACCGGCATCGGTATGGGTATTGCCATCAGCAAGGCTTGTGAAGGCGTTGCCCGTAACCCCGGCGCATCCGGTAAAATTCTGACCAACATGATGGTCGGTCTGGCACTGATCGAGTCCCTTGCCATTTACGTTTTCGTTATCTGTATTATTGCTCTTTACGCCAACCCCTTCACCGACACCGTGGTAGAGCTGATCCGCGCTGGTATGGGTGCCTAAGCAATAATTTTTATCTGTATCACGATTTAAGGGGCGATCCTCACCAGGGTTCGCCTCTTTTTTTGTATATTGTATACAGATATGAAAATCAGACTATGTAGATTTCTTCCCTTTTTTCAGCCTTTTAATGAGGATTGTCGCCGATATTGAGGGATTTTTTGTTGCAATCAAATAGCGTTCGGAGTAGTGTGCGCGCTGTATGTTTTAAATGTACATTCAGGCCAGCTTGCTTAAGGCCCATATCTGCCACCGAGGTGTTGAATCAACAGGTTCTTCTCCTCTTGCCTTTTTTTTCGATTTATATTTGTAGTGCTGGGATTCGAACGAGGTATTTTTTCAAGGAGAATGTCAATGCGTAGGCTTCTGTTCTGTTTTATTCTGTTGCTGGGTTTTTTATGGATTTCACCGGTTACTGCAAGTGCACTGGTAGCTTCTCCTGAAACCTGTCTGATGTGCCACAGCGATGTTGTGTCCGAGGAAAGCTTCGCGGCATCCGTTCATGGCCCCAACGGCTGCGTTGCCTGTCACGTTGACTTGGTTAACGTCGATGCACATATGAGTGGTGAGCTGATGCCGCAGCCGCCCTCCTGTGTTCGCTGCCATAAAGCTGAAACCGAAGAACACTATGCCAGCGTTCACATGCTTTCCGGAATCGAGTGTTCCACCTGTCACTGGGATATTCATGATCATACCGCCTGGCAGGATGACAAGGCCGTTGCCTCAGCCAAGTGTTCCGAATGCCATTTCGACTCCCATGATGCCTGGCAGGAGTCCAGCCATGGTCAGGCTGTTCTCGCCGGAAACAGTGATTCGGCTGGTTGTATGGATTGTCATAATCTGCATGCGGTTAAGTCCGTCGGTGAGCCGGGAGATCCGGGCTATTGGGATTTCCATACAGATGCCTGTATGTCATGTCATGCTGATGAAGAGATGATGGCTCGCAATGATGTGTATGCCGTTGCAACCAAGTCTTTTTTGAACAGTTATCATGGTAAAAACTATCGCCTTGGCTATCCGGAAGATGTTGCAGGGTGTGTAGATTGCCATAGTGCCCATGCGGTTTTTGGTCAGGAGGACCCACGCTCCAGCGTTCATGAAGAAAATCTGGTGACGACCTGCGCCGCCTGCCATCCCAACTCTTCTTCCCAGTTTGTTAAGTTTTATTCCCACGGCGATATGACCGACCGGGAGAACTACCCGATCCTTTACTGGACCTTTATCGCGATGACCACGCTGCTGGTATCTACCTTCGGCGTGTTCTGGGTACACTCCCTGTTCTGGTTGTTCCGTGGTTTTGTTGAGAACCGTCAGAAGCATCGTGCCATGATGGCCGGGCATTACCATGTGATTCCGGATGCTCATAAGATTTATCGACGCTTTACCCCGACTCATATTTTCCTCCATCTGTTGGTCATTATCAGCTTCCTGTTGTTATCTTTGACGGGTATCCCGTTGAAATTTGCTGACCAGGAATGGGCGATAGTTTTGATGGGGATGCTTGGTGGTGCCCCGATGGCTGCCGATTTACATCGTCTCGGCGCAGTGATTACATTTGTTTACTTTGGAGCCGCTCTGTTTATGAGTGCCAAGTTCCTGTTCTATAAACTTCAGTATCCGGCAGAATTCTTCCAGCGTCTGTTTGGTCCTGAGTCCCTGTGTCCGAACCTGAGGGATATTCGCGACGTCACCGCCATGGTGCGCTGGTTCCTCTTCCTTGGTCCCAAGCCGACCTTTGAGCGCTGGACCTATTGGGAAAAGTTCGATTTTATCGCGGTCTTCTGGGGTATGTTTGCCATCGGTGGTTCGGGTCTGATGCTCTGGTTCCCGGAATTCTTTGCTGCGTTCCTGCCCGGTTGGGCGCTCAATGTGGCAACTATCGTCCATTCGGATGAGGCGTTGCTGGCAACCGGCTTTATTTTCACCGTCCACTTCTTTAATACCCACGGACGGCCAGAGAAATTCCCTATGGACTTCGTTATCTTCAATGGCGAGATGAGCAAGGAAGAATTTATTGAAGAACGCGCGGATCAGTGGAAACGCTACGAAGAAGAGGGAGTTCTTGATCAGTACATCAAAGAAAAGCCGAGTGGAATAGCTTACGACTTCTTTATCAAGGCCTTTGGGTTCCTGGCGCTGTTTACTGGGCTTGGACTCTTATTTCTGATGATCTACGCCTTTCTGATAGGTGGGCACTCACATTAGTGTAAATAACCTATAGCTGAACAATTCGGGGCTGCCAGCTGGCAGCCCCGAATTGTTTATAGGGTCAACATATATGAATAATATGCAAAAAGATTTGATTCTGTCGATCTTCTCACTGGGAATTTACATCATTGGTGGATTGCTGACCTTTGTCGGGGTGGGGGTTGTCATGCTGATGAAAGGGAAGGATCTTTGGGGTTGGGGAGATGCCTACGGCATTGGATATCTCATGATTTGTGTCGGGCTGGTGCTGACCATTCTGGGAGTCCTGGTGATGAGAATTCTGCGTAATCGCCTTTAACAGCCTTGCGTCGATGAATAATTAAGCTAGAATGATAAGCATCTCAAGCGTTGACAGTTGTTTAGTAAAATGCTAGCTTTCCCCACAGCTGATAAATAAAAACACCGTTTTATGGAAGTCCTTTTGTTGCCTTAACAGGCGGTGATGTCATCCAAAAAATAATCTAATCGCCACGAGTTAGCTTCGCCATGAACGCCAAATTGTGCCTACCCAGCAGTAGTTTTGGTTGCACAGCGCCGTTTTGAACGTAAAATCAGTTATTTGAGGAGAAACTTGATGGAAACGAAACTTGTAGATATCCCCAAGGCTTTTTTTAAGGGTATAGCACGCAGCAGATTGGCTTTGCTGGGAGCCATGGCGGTGACCATCACTTTTCCGTTTTTGGTGGGTGCCATCCTCTATGATCTCCTAGTAGGAATTCCCAACGCCTACATCAGTGGTTTTATCTACATGATCCTCGGGCCGGCCTTTATCGGCGGATTGTTTTTGATTTTTATTGGCCTGTTCTTTGCCAGGGGACAGGAAGAGGTACGGCTCTTTACTCTCGACTACCTGCGTGACATGCTCACTGACCCGGAAGGGTACAACAAAGTTCGCAAGCTGGTTTTTGTCGGTGTGTTTCTGACCTGCATTAACCTGTTTGTAGTTGGTGTACTTGCCTACAGTGGTTACCACTATATGGAGTCCAATGCATTTTGTGGCGAGGTTTGTCACGTGCCCATGACTCCCGAATATACCGCGTATCAAAATTCGGCTCACTCTCGCGTGGCTTGCGTTGACTGTCACATCGGCAGTGGTGCTGACTGGTTTGTAAAATCAAAAATTTCCGGGGCGCGCCAGCTTTATGCCGTGGTCGCCGATACATTTTCCCGACCTATTGAGACCCCGGTTCATGGATTGCGCCCTGCCAGCGGAACCTGTATGCAGTGCCATCGCCCTGAGATGTTTCATGGTGATCGCCTGCGGGTTAAAGACAAATATCTGGAAGATGAGCAAAATACCCATGTTCAGACAGTGCTGTTAATGAAAATCGGCAGTGCCGGCGATCTGGCAGCTGAATCCCACGGAATCCACTGGCATGTTGATCCGGGCAATGAAATTACCTATGTTGCTGCAGATTGGGCGCGTAGTATCATCCCCGAAGTTAAGCAGAAGACCGCTGATAGTGCCCAAATAGTTTATCGTGATTCGCAAGCCGATGATCAGATTGCCAACGCGACCCATCTCCAGGAGCGGGTGATGGACTGTATTGATTGTCATAACCGCCCAAGTCACGTCTACCTGGGTAAGGATGAAGCTCTGGATAAGAAAATCCTGGCACGTGAAATCCCTCAGGAGCTCCCTTTTGTTAAAAAACAGGCCAAAGAAGTTGTGTCGGTGGTTTACGAGTCCCAGGACGAGGCGAAAACAGCGATTGCCACAGAATTGAAAAGCTTTTACCGTACTAATTACCCCGATATCTATAATAACAAAAGCCATTTAATAGATCAGGCAGTGGCCGGCGTTCAAGCGGCATATACACAAAATGTCTTTCCTGAGATGAAGATTCAGTGGGACACATATCCAAACTGGATGAGCCATGACGGTTGCTTCCGTTGTCATAACTATGAGCATGAGGCACAGAGCGGTGAACTCATTTCAATGGATTGTGAAACCTGTCACACAATTCTGGCAGAGGAAGAAGAAAATCCGGAAATTCTCAGGACACTATTGGGTAGTCAATAACGATAATGATTCACCGCGACATCAATGCAATGAGATGGTAGAAATCACTTAAAAGGAGCGATCATGATGAAATTTGTGGTTAAAGGGATTTTGGTATTAATGACTGTCTTTTTTGTCACTAGCACTGCCTTCGCCAGTGAGCATAAGGCTACTGTCTCAGAATGTATTGATATGACAAAAAAGGCCGCGGCGATGCTGCTTGAAGACAGGGATGCCGCCCTGGCAGAGATTTCTAAAAGGGATGGCCAGTTCGTCTGGAAGGACTCCTATGTGTTCGCCATGAACCTTGAGGGGAAAATGCTGGCGCATCCTTTTATGCCGGGCCTGATGAGGATGGATAATCTTCTGTTGACCCCGGACAAAAATGTGGAAGACCCAAAGATGCTCTTTGTCGAATTCGTTGTTCTTGCTAGCACGGAGGGGAAAGGTTGGGTCGAATATATGTGGCCAAAACCGGGAAGCACAACCCCTTCTATAAAAGAAACCTACATCTACCGCGTCCCTGATACTAATATGTTCGTCGGCGCCGGAATTTACCGGTAATCGGTTTGATTTCATTGATTTAAGTTCGGCAGTCAGAATAGTTTGTGAGGCGTCCATTTTTAGTGGGCGCCTTTTTTTGTGGTGCGCCAGTCATGGCCCGTAGCGCTGTGACTGGCGCTGTTCTGGTCACTGTGGTGGTGGTTCGATGCCTTGGAGATGAAAGACCTCTATCGGCCCGGCAAGGGAAACGATTAGCCGGACGGCAAGGGTATCCATCGTGAGGTGGAATCTGAATGAAACCGCAGGCAAAGCTCTGGCCTGCGGAACAGGAATCGCATATAAGGAAGCAGCACCGAGTGAGGAGGCTACTATCTTCAAAGCCCGATACTTGCACGGACGGTGCGGACGTCGATGCGGCGGGCATAAGTGTAAAGGTCAGACGCATTACCCTGGGAGGTTTGTCAATCTGCCACGTACTACCGGCATCGTAATGTGTCGGGATGGGTTGGCAGAAGTCAGCAAAGGTCATATTAACTGTCCTGGCTAGTCAGTGAAGGGCCGAACCTGATAACGCTGAGGCAAGCCACTTTTCTGACTGTTTTGAGCAGACGCTTTGCAAGGGGGCCTTAAAGCTGGAAGTAGCGACCGGAAGTCGTGAGGTCAAGCTGAGTACTTATAGTACAATAGGCATTGATGGTTGAAAATGCAGATGTAAATCAGGAACCGCCGGATACGGAACCGTACGTACGATATTGTGGGAGGATGGTGGGGTCCTCCCGGATTATTTCTGCGAAGTCGTATCGGGGATATTTCTTCTTCCTGGTGGGCAGAGCCGGCACTACCATCAGCCGAACAGCTGTTGTGCTATAAACTCCAGTCAGTTTATCTGCTTCCAACAA